>CAYMQW010000143.1:0-6228 GCA_964392595.1 uncultured Nitrospiraceae bacterium | reverse complement strand
AAACACATCATCGTCATCGCAGACCGAGAGGGGCAGGTTGGTCGTGTACTCATCATACGACTCGAAAAGCACATATTTGGCTTCCGGCTTGGGTTGCACCACGCTCAGCACATGTCGAAAACTCACACCCAGCCATTCCATCTCAAACTGACTCCAAGAGGTCACGCAATGGAAATCAGACGTAAAGGGCTGCTGAGGTTGAGCTTGATACTCGTCCCAGTTCCACGTGATGGGGTTGGTCACCAGGCCATCTACCGTCAACTGCCAGTCCTCAAGCGAGATCTCAGGTTTATATCCTAAATCCAAAACCGGCCAATTGTTGACCATATGTTGACCCGGGGGAAGTCGGGGATCATCAGAATATTCATCCACCTCCCGACATGAAAATTCCCGTCGGTGCATCGCCATTTTTTGTTTCGCTTGTATGGTTTTCTCGTTGTATTCCATCGTTTAGACCTCCGTAGACCACAAGTATCCCATAACCTACGATGGTGACACCAGTCTTTCCCTAAGGAAACAAGTCAGTAGTGCCTTGTGTTGATATGGAGAAAGGGAGATTAGATCTTTCAGAAACAGGTTGAATATGTGCCGGATGCTGATTCAGCTAGCGACTTCCACACGAAGGTCGCGTCATTCTCTCGCCACAGGGGAAGATGAGACACCACAAAGGTATAAACGCGGGAATCCAGAGATTCGGGCTTCATGACTGGATTTCCTTGATGCTTGCGTTACTTATTTACAATCTGCCTAAAAGAATCTAGCGGTTTAAAAAAGTGTCCAGCCTTGATACAGTCCTGCCCAAAATAAATTGACATACAAAGTATATCCGATGAACCTTTCCCTTAAACGAGCAATTGTTGAAGATTGCGACCTTATTGCCGAACTGGTGATGGAATTGTTACCCGAGATCATGGACGCAACAGGCGAGCCTCATTTTCAGGTGGATGAGGCCACTCTCCGAGCCCAGGCCCAATCTCTCCTGTTGAAATGGTTCGTATGTCGTGTTGCTTGCCTCGAATGTCGAAGACTTCGCAAGTCTCGGCTTTGTCGCTCTGTTCGAAGGACATGCGTTGTATACGGAAGGTGTCTTCGGCGTGATTCCTGAACTGTATGTCCGACCTGCCTGTCGTTCTCAAGGTATTGGAGCTATGTTACTCGATCATGCTGCGGCGTATGGAAAGTCTCAAGGGTGGAATCGGTTGAAAGTTACCACACCGCCGTTGCCCAATGTTGCGAGCACCTTAGCCTTTTATGAAAAACACGGGTTTTCCATCGCCGGCGGAAAAAAACTCCAGCGAGGGATTCACCTATGAGTGCGGAATTTTCCGATGATCACCGAATTTGTTTCATCGGGGATTCGTTTGTTCAGGGCACGGGTGATCCAGAATGCCTTGGTTGGGTAGGGCGGGTGGCTGCGAAGGCACAGGCTGCTGGATGGAATGTGACTCCATACAATCTTGGCGTACGTCGGGATACCAGTTGGGATATTCTGGCGAGGTGGGAACAGGAAAGCATGAGGCGTTTTCCGCCTGACACGCACCACTATGTTGTGTTTTCATTTGGCGTGAATGACGTCACGATTGAACTCGGTGCACCAAGAGTGTCGCTGACGGAGAGTCGAGAAAATTTTCAGAGAATTATTGAGGTCGCGCGATCTCGTTACTCCACGATAGTGATTGGGCCACCTCCTATGACCGATCCTGAACACAATTGCCGAATACAAGAATTGTCAGAGGCCTTTGGCGAGTTAGCCGAACACATTGGCGTGCCTTATCTACCGGTGTATAACACGTTAGAAAATGATGCCATCTGGAAAAAAGATGTGGCGACCATTGATGGTGCCCATCCAGGCGTAAATGGGTACAGTCAATTGGCCAACCTCATACAGGCTTGGCCGAGCTGGTGGTTTCATGGGAATTAGGTAGGGGACAAGTCTGGACTGAATACTGTAATTTCTTTCTGGTGTGCCCTATGATGTGGGATCAATCAGTGTGTGGGGAAAGTTGAGCCATTTCCTAGAAAGCCGGCAATGATTGGCTTTGGCGAAAGAAAGGTATGAAGTCAAGACTTGACCGCATGCCGTCATCGGCGGTGTGTCTCGCGGGTTCAAGTCCCGCGAAAGGAGTTGTTCGTACACCTTTCTGATCACCCAGTGAATGACGCAGGCATTCAAAACTTTCCACCAACATTCAAACGGAGGTTTCCACATGAAAAACGGCCCATTCCCTCTTGGGTTTAGTACACGGCTATTTTGGATTGTGTTTCTCTTGGCAAGCCTTACCTTCGTTCACGGCTGCGCAAACTACCAACTACGAATGGAAGACTCGGCTCCAGACAAAAAACCATACGAGAGCAAAACGATCCATGCCTATGTGTGGGGTAAATTCTATGATCCCCAACAAATTGTGGCTGATTGTCGTGCTGGGAAGGGCATTAATGACGTGGTCATTAAACGAAATTATCTTCACGACCTGGCCGGTGTCTTGACTCTCGGCTTCTGGATGCCTCTCGACGTTGAATACCGATGTCAGGCGGCCGCACCAAAGGACCTCGGTGAATTATAGTGAATAGCAGACGGACACCGTCGCCATACATATTGATGAATTAAGGGAGACGTTATGATGGCAAAGCAATCGTTTATACCAAAGAACACTTGGCGAAGCCGGCACAGCTCGTTCACTCAAAAAATCGAAGGGTTTTATGATTTTGATGAATATGGCCCCGATGAAGGGATAGAGACATATCGAAAGGTTTCCAAGGAATTTCAGCGCATCATTGCCGATGCCGTGAAGAATCAACAAACACTACGAGCCATGGGCAGTTCGTGGTCATTGAGTAAAGTCGGCGTGACGAACCATCGGTTGATTAGTTCTAAAAATCTCAAGATCAATTTTTCTCTCAGCAGTAAAAGTACCTCTTCAGCCTATGCTGGGGATCGAAAAAAACTGCGATTTTTTGAGTGCGGATATACGCTCGGTGAGATTAATCTTGAATTGTTGAAGAAAGGACTGTCACTCAAAGCTTCGGGGTCAAATAATGGGCAGACGTTGCCCGGAGCTGTCTCGACCAATACGCATGGGTCAGCCTATAAATTTGGAGCAACCCCAGAATTTGTTGTCGGCATTCATCTGATTACAGGACCTACCTCGCAAGTGTATCTTGAGCGCAAGTCCTATCCAGTCGTCACCAAGAAATTTGCCGAAAAGACGCTTGGAGCGACCTTCATTCGTGATGATGCGCTGTTTAACGCTGCGCTTGTCAGTTTTGGTTCGTGTGGCATTATCCGTGGCATGATGATTGAAACACGGGAACTCTTTCTCCTTCACCTGTCCAGGAAGTTTGGAGATTTTGACAAGAAATTAGAGAAAGCAATGACTACGCTGACCTTCTCTGACTTTACTCAGTATTTCAAGGAATTGGAAAAGGCAGCTTCGGAACGAAATGGCTTCCCAGTGACGTTCAACTCAAAAAATCTATACCACTTCCAGGTGACCTGTAGTCCAAACCAAGCAGAGAAAGGAAAACGGCCCAGGAAAGCGGCCGTGTTTTTTGGATTCGAGGGTAAATACCGAGTTGACTACACACCACCGCCTAAGGATGAAGGGGGAATCGGTCCCGGGGCCTCGGGGCTCGAACTGATCGGCGCGCTCTTTGAGCTCACTCCAGGCCCGCTCAAAAAGTTCGTCAAAGCACAGCTTAACAAACAGGTCGAAAAACTTTTCCAATACGAATACACCGGGACGTTCCAAGAACTCTTCCGTGGTGAGAAAACGCGCGGCAAAGTGTTTGCCTCAGGTATTGGTCTACCCTTGTCTAGGTGTCTTGATGCTATGGATATTGCCTTACGCACCTATGAAGCATTTGGAATCATCATGCCCGTTTTGTTTACCATTCGCTATGTGAAAGGGACCCAAGCAACTCTTGGATTCACGAAATTCAAACCCACATGCGTTCTCGAAATCGACGGACTCAACACGGCCAACATGCAAGAATATGCCAACCAAGTGTGGGACAACATGGAAAAAGCCGGCATCCCCTTTACCATGCACTGGGGAAAGTTCAACTCACATCTCACCCCAGACCGCATCAAAAAAATGTATGGAGCCAATGCACAGGAGTGGATCGATAGTCGGAAAGAATTACTCAAAAATCCCAAAGTTCGCCAAGTCTTTACCAATGATTTCCTCAAACGGGTGGGACTGGCGACCTGAAAAAATTAGGAGGCTAACCAGGTAGGATTGCCAAAACAGATAGAGAGGACAAGTCTTGATTTAATACAATATTTTTAGAAAAAGTATTAAGTCAAAATCTGGTCCCATGACTAAATCAACAATAACTTTTTCTAGGGCGCGATCATCAACAAATTCATACCGATTAAAACAGGGCAAAAGAAAAATGGGGCGATACCAGTTTTGAAGTCCCAATTGCAGAATGCAAGAATTGTCACAGTCATTTGGCGATCTGGCCGGAAACCTTGGCGTGCCTTATCTTTCGGGGTATTACAGGTTACGGTGTGATGCCATCTGGATGAAAGATGTAGGCGAGCAGGAGGGCGCGCATCCGGGAGTAACGGGTTACTTTCAGTTGACTAACCTCGTACAGGCTTGGCCTAGCTGGTGGTTTCAATCTCACAAAACCCTCAAACGTGTCGGAAGCTAAATATGAATGGACAGGCACAATTTCCGGAAGAGCAAACCGTAGAAGGGGCATTTCAACGGCAGGATGATGTCTTTCGGAAGTGGGTCACGGAAGACGGGAGTTCTGGCTATCCTGCGGCCCAAGGACGTTTTCATCTGTATGTGTCGTGGGCCTGCCCGTGGGCGCACCGGACGATTATCGTGCGCAAACTGAAACGTCTTGAAAACGTGATTGGGATGACGGTCGTCGATCCCATTCGCGACGATCGTGGGTGGGCCTTTCGTGATGGGCCAGGGCATTCCCCAGATCCGATTAATGGGTTTCACTTTTTGAGTGAGGCGTATCAGGCCACGGACTCCAATTATCAAGGGCGCGTGACGGTTCCGGTGTTATGGGATACGGAAACGAAATGCATCGTGAATAATTCCGAGGATGATATCCTGCGCATGTTCAATCGTGCGTTTCATCGCTTCGCCGATAGCCAATTGGATCTCTATCCAGAATCGCTTCGCGAAGAAATCGATCGGCTCAATGAGGATTTATACGAGAACGTGAATGATGGCGTGTATCGGGCGGGCTTTGCGACGTCACAGGCTATCTATGAAACTGCCGTGCGAAAATTATTCGATGTCTTGGACCGGTTGGAGTCTCGCCTGAAAAATCAACGCTACCTCTTGGGGGCTACGCCGGTCGAGTCAGATTGGCGATTGTTCGTGACGTTGATTCGGTTCGATTCCGTGTACCATGGGCATTTCAAGTGCAATATCCGTCGAATCGTCGATTATCCGAATCTCTTCGGGTATCTCAAAGATTTATACCAATATGAGGGCGTGGCTGAGACCGTGAATTTTGATCATATTAAGCGACACTACTATGTCACCCACGATGACATTAATCCCACCCGCATTGTCCCGTTGGGTCCTGAGCAAGACCTGATTTCCCCTCATGGGCGAACCCATTTTTCCCAGTAAACATTTTGGGCACTTAGTACATAACTTTAGCAAAAGCGAATTGGTGGTCACAGTTTAACGCTATTCCCGATTGGTCGAGCTGGTTAGCGGAAGGGAATGAGCCCGAGCAACTGAGGGTGATTCGCCGAAATATCGAAAAAGGCTTGCCGTGTGGCAATGAAAGTTTTCTGAAAAAGCTGGAGAAGAAGGCGGGTCGCATGTTTCAATACAGACCGCAAGGGCGACCGAGAACCGCTGATAAAGGGTAGCGTCCACTTTTATCTTTTATTTTTCTTATTCTTCTTGGACTACCAATGTGGCATTGGGTAGTACAGACTTTTTTGTGGCTGCAGATATCAATTCCGTTGCTGTAAAATTTTTATTGATGCGAGTTGAAATTAAGATATTGCATGATTTTAGACTATAAGGGGACATTTCTTTTCTGATAATAAAGAGGTTGCCTATGTCTTTTGAACAAGTCCAAGTGAGATTTGCGAATGGGGAGGTCAGACAACTGCAGTCTTATAATGAGCTGCGCTCAGAAATTATCAACGGTAATGTCGGAAGAAATGATAAAATCCGTGTTTTTCCTTTTCCAGAAAAAGAGGAAAAAAACGACTCAAAAAACGTGGATTGGCTC
>CAYMQW010000142.1:252-6254 GCA_964392595.1 uncultured Nitrospiraceae bacterium | reverse complement strand
GGGATGTTGCCCTGCCAGCACCGCCTCCAGGTAGGGACGGGCATAGGCATACGCGTCCTCGCCGAGGAGCTCACGCGGGGACAGGCCAACGATATCAGGAGCCTGCAGTCCAAACATCTCCGCGAAGTGTCGGTTCACGAATTTGTAGCGCTGTGCCTGATCACAATGCGCGATGCCCACTGGCGAATTGTCCGCCACGAACCGCAAGTGTTCCTCGCTCTTCCGCAACGCCTCCTCCGCCTGTTTGCGCTCGAGTTCAGCTCCCGCTCGGGCTGCGAAAATTCTTAGCAGGGATTCCATTTGCGCATCAAACGTGACCGGGTGTTGGCTCATAACGACTAAGAGGCCAATGACCTTGCCCGAGGAGTCCTGAAGGGGAAGCCCGAGATAACACTGGACGTCTAGCTCAACAAGAAAGGTATCTTGAGGGAAAAGATGCTGAACATCTTCTGGATGGAAACAGGTCTTCCCTACGAACACCTCTTCGCACGGGGTTCCCTCTAAGGCATATTCGACATTCCCAATAAACGTATCCCCTTTTAGAAACGCCAGGGTTCGGGCTCTTGTATTTGTCGCATCCACACATTCAGCGATGAAGGCATAGGGAGCATCGAGAGCCACTGTCAGATGCCGAAGGAGTGAGTGGAAAAAGTCAGCGCTGGTCACAGCCGCCGTCCCCTCGACAATAGCTCGAAGAGTGTTCTCTGCCCGCTTGCGTTCGGTAATGTCCACCGATGTCGCGATGATATACTCGATTCGACCCTCATCATCACGAGCTGGCACGAAAGTCGTGTGGTACCACACCTCACCGCCTTCCATATCAAACGCAGGACATTCCAGGCTAGAAATCTCTCCTGCCTTGGCTCGTTTCAGATGTTCAGTTAAGGAAGTCCGCGTCGACTCGGGAAAAAATTCAGGAGGATAGGTGCACCCATAAAAGGGCTTAATATCAGAAATCTTGAGCTGCTTTTGACCTGCGGCACTCATGTAGACCAACCGAAAATCAAGGTCAATAATCTTGTTGCAGACCGGTGAACCCTCAAGCAAGGCACGACTTCTTATCTCAGAGTCGCGTAGTGCCTCCTCCGACCGCTTGCGTTCGGAAATGTTCTCTATAGTCACAAATATATAGGTTGGATTCCCTTCCCTATCACGAACCACGGTGGCAGCGACGTTGCACCATATGATAGTTTGGGATTTGGTGAAGAATCGGTTTTCAAATTGAAAACTTGGAAGTCCACTGCTGAACACTCGGGTAGTCAGGTCAACCGTTTGTTCGACATCATCAGGGTGGATAATATCCTTGAATATCCGCCCCTTGATCTCCTGTTTGGTATACCCAAGCAGGTTACAGAAGGCTCGATTGACTTTGACGATTTGGAGGTCGGGGTTGAGAGTGGCCATGGGCACCGTTCCATCTTCCAACGCTACCCAAAATTGCGCCTCAGTTTCCAGAATGGCCTCTTGGACTTTGCTTTTACCAGATGGCGGATATTTATTTCCTCGCACAGGCCCAACTGTTGCCTTTTTCTTGTCAACCAATCCAGTACGGTCTACCCTTGCAATTGCAGGACTGACCTTCTTCACGGTTCCCTTGTCGTGGCGTTTCTCCAACTCAGCCACACGCGAATGGAGGCCTGATAATTCCTCAAGAAGCTGGGCTTTGGTTTTGGAGGTATTTCTCATCGGACCGCTACCTTCCGTCACGAAAATTCTGAATGAGACCTTGCCGATATGCGGGAAATCGGGCTTCAGGTTTTTATTAGTATTTGAAGTAGTTACGACTCTTGTGTCTTTCAATCTTGGGATTGTTTGTTCAGAAAATCTCCCTTTGTCTAGTATGACCGAGCCCCCTACATCACGTCGAAAGGCGAACAACCCGTTCTCAGTAAAGAGGCCAGTGAAGATTTATTGCCACCTGACTTCCATGGTTTTTTGCAATCAATCCTGCACGTGGATAGCCAATACCCATTCGTGAAAGACACGAGTGGAACTATGGGAAAATTTGAGATTCGAGTTGAGATGGCAGATGCTAATGACAGGGCAAGGAACATCCAGGCTAGTCGGTTCCCCGTAACCTTGGTAAGCGGCAGAGCCAACCCCGCGTTGAAAACGATAGACACCTAAGAACGAGCGTCGAAATCATCCGCTATCCGCTCCTTATAATAAAGACCTCATCCATAAGGTCTCTCCATCTCATAAATCACCCGAGAAAAGGAATGGCCTTTTCCGGGTAGTTATGAAGGGGAATCCCCAAAAAATGGATTTATACTCTACTTTTATATTGGAAGAGTCAAGGCCAAAGGGATCTACCTGCTGGGTCGAATAACCCTACCAGAAGAACCACGGATAGGATGGGAATATATCTGGACCATGGCAGGAGGATACGACGTGTGGAGGATTATTCAGAAATCCGCAAAGCATCTTTCCTCATTACAGGAATACCTTTCCTTCCAGGAAAAACCGGGACGATTTTTAACTGTAGAACGAAGTTCAGTGGAGAATGTCTCCCGGTGTTTGGAATTTCCACGAATGAGGCCAAATCACTCTGGAGTGGAAGGAACTGATGGTTACATCATTTTCAGGTAAAAGAAAACGCGCTACCCTTTGTCCTGACCCATTGCGTTGAGAAACGAATCAGCTTCTTTGATGGAAGCTTCCATGTCCTTGATAAGAGAAGCAATGCCATTCTCCACGGACACAAACTCTTGTTTTAACGAGGCAATGGCTTGCGCATTCAAGTTGTGTTTGAGCAAAAGCACTTGATCTTTGAACGCGGCGATCACAGGACCCATCTTCTTTTCCGCCCGCTTCATCGCCTTTATCAACTGTGAATATTGGCTGTGCGTTTGGTCTAACTGTTGTTGACTGGCACGACGAAGACTCTTATTGGAATACTGCTCCAACTCAAGTTCCCATTCAATAAACAACGCTTCAGAGACATCCTCAACGGAGGCAATGCGATCATGAACAGCCTGCGCGTTGCTCTCGCTGCGTTCATACTCAGCGTTCAACTTCTCGTATTTGTCCTGCAGCGCCCCACCTTTGAAATCCAACACCGTGGCGAATTGTTCAAACGCCGTTTGAAATTGTTCTTTGGCTTCTTCCTGTGCATCTCGCGCTTTTTGCACATCAGACACCAAGATGTCTCGCTTGTGATACCCCAACTTTTCCATCGCCCCGTAATACGCGGTTTGACAACCCATAAAAACCGTGACAAGTAAAGTCCCGAGTATGACTACTCTCATTATCCTCACCAAAGATTGATACATGTTCGCTTCTCCATAGGACCTGAGAGAAAATAACTTGAACAATTTCGTGACGTCAAAAGTAAAAACTGTTCGCCGAAATTTCGGGCATCCTATCCTCTCAAGCCCATGCATTCAAGAAAAAACGCGCTTTCGATCATACGCATAGACACGAGCAAGAGCCAACTTCATAATCCTTGAAACAACAGTTGGGCGCAAAACAGCCGTGTAAGATATTGGTGTGCATGGTGAAATACAAAAAGTCGTGGTCACCTCGGTGGTGATGAGACATTTTTGTCTTTTATCAGGTGCGCCAAGAGCTTGCGCGGACTTTTGTGATCCAACGGCTGTTTCAAGGATAATATCAAGACTTGAACATTCATTTTGCGAGGAAACTGAAATGACTATTCCCGTCTCACTTGGATTATTTGTCTTAGCCGGGCTGTGCGAGATTGGCGGCGGCTATTTGGTGTGGCAATGGATTCGCGAAGGGAAACCCGTTGGCATCGGCATTCTCGGCGGCCTCTTACTCATGACCTACGGCGTCATTCCCACATTTCAACACGCGCACTTTGGACGAGTGTATGCAGCGTATGGTGGAATGTTTATCATCCTGTCTTTACTGTGGGGATGGGCACTTGATGGAACCCGCCCCGATCGATTTGACGTAATCGGTGGGATCCTCTGCCTTGGCGGGGTCGCCATCATCATGTATAGCCCACGATCGTAGAAAAACTCAGGGGGGATAGACTGAAGGCTGAAGGGTTTTAGGGGGGCAATCATGCGTGATCATACAAAACTTCGGGCATTTGAGATGGCTGACGAGTTTGCAGTATTGCTCTATCAGGTGACCGCCGGTTTTCGAGAGAAGAGCTCTATGGGTTGACTTCCCAAATGAGGCGGGCAGCGGTGTCAATTCCTTCGAATATTGTGGAAGGGTGCGCGCGTGACAGCCAGGCGGATTACCTTCGATTCCTCCATATGGCCTTCGGGCCACTGAGGGAACTGCACTACCAACTCGGTTTGGCGAAGCGCTTGGGGTTTTTGTGCAACCAGGATTCGTCACTGATTCAACCAAAGATCGTCGAAACCGAGAAGGTCTTGAATGGCTTGATCCGAGCGTTACGTACTGAGGGTTAGCTGTCAGACTCAGGGGAAAAGGCTGAAGCCTGAAGGAAGAAGGCCGAAGGCTTTTAGGGCTCGGGAAACAACAGCTTTCGGGGCTTATGAGTGCAACCCTTCAGTCTTCAGCCTTCAGCCTAAATACCTGGGTAATGACGATAAAGGAGAACATCCATGATCAGTTGGTTGGCCGACCCACAAGCTTGGCTGGCACTCGGTACTTTAACAGCCCTCGAAATTGTATTGGGAATCGATAACATTATTTTTATTTCCATCCTGGCCTCGAAACTGCCCAAGGCCGAACAGCCACGTGCCAGATTCTGGGGATTGACGGTCGCGATGGTCACACGATTGTTGCTCTTGTTTTCGTTATCGTGGCTGATGAGCCTGACCGCTCCGCTCTTAACGATCTTCGCTTTTGAAATCTCCGGACGCGACATTATCCTACTGGTCGGCGGCCTTTTTCTCTTGGGCAAAAGCACATTGGAGATTCATGACAAACTCGAGGGCGAAGAAGAACATACCTCGACACGGGGAGCGGCAACCTTTGGCGCCATCATTGTCCAGATCGCTCTTCTCGATATTGTGTTCTCTCTAGATTCCGTCATTACGGCTATTGGAATGGCGGATCGGGTCAGCGTCATGGCCACGGCCATCGTCATTGCGGTGTTGGTGATGATGGCGGCGTCAGGAGCCATTAGTGAATTCATCGACCAACGTCCGACAATCAAAATGCTCGCATTGAGCTTTTTGTTACTGGTAGGAGTCATGCTCATTGGCGAAGGGCTCCACTTCCACATTCCAAAAGGGTATATCTATTTCGCCATGGCCTTTTCGGTCTTTGTGGAAATGCTCAATACGAAGATCCGTCGTCGTCGGGTGCCACCACTCAAACTCAGGCAACGCTATGCGGAATAATATGGTCCCACTGGTTCTTCACACACAGGTGCAAGAAACCGGGGAGAAAGCATGAATCCCTTCGCACACTTCCTCCCGGGATCAAGGTAGGGGGTTAATGAATTTCTTGAAAATGCGCCACAGCGGCCTTTGCATGTTTGGTGGCGATTTCAGCATGACCAGCTTTGCCATGTGTAATCGCTTCTTTGCTCTCTGCAATTCCTGCATCCAAATGTGGATTAGTCATGTCATTCTTCGCGGCCACGGCATGTTGCAAGGACACTTCTGCATGAGTCACCAATGCATCAGCATGCCCCATCCCTCCATGCTCAATCGCTTCTTGACCATGAGCGAGGGCCTCTTTCACATGAGGATTCTCTCCACTGTACGCCGCGCCTGCGAACCCGATGAGGAATACGCACAATACTGTCACCAAACCGAACCGGGCATACCAACTTTTTCTCATGGCTGAAACCTCCATTTAAATTAATACATAACAGGCCCTGGCATCTCTCGGATACCTGTTTCCTTCGACGATTCTTCTTGTACCAAATTACCATTCACTTTGTAAAGTAAAAACTGTTATAACTACTTTAAATGTCTTTTTCCCATTTGAACAGGCACCCGTGATATAGTGAACCGTCTTCTGAGAAAGGACAAATTGATGCTTGACGGATTTGGGGCTCGACAGCGAGAACTTTTAGGGTTACTCCAGGAACATAAAGGCGGGTTAAC
>CAYMQW010000142.1:0-242 GCA_964392595.1 uncultured Nitrospiraceae bacterium | reverse complement strand
CGATGCCTGTGTCACTCAATTAGGGATCACACGGAGCGCGGTCAATCAACATTTTCTGGCGCTTGAACGTGACGGGTTAGTCTGTAAGGCCACCTTACAAAAAACAGGTGGTCGCCCAGGCTGGCTCTACCAAATCACCACTGAAGGGATTAACCGACTTCCCAAACAATATTCATGGTTTTCAGAATTATTGCTGGATTCCCTCAAGGAAGAATTCGGCAGTGCCAAGTTAGAACACTACG
>CAYMQW010000141.1:337-6302 GCA_964392595.1 uncultured Nitrospiraceae bacterium | reverse complement strand
CAAAGGAGGGGAGTGAAAAATGCTAGAAATTACCCACTCGATTTGGAGAAGAGCCCTGTTAATTTTTGGCTAGAACAATACAAAGAGTCAGGAGAATTGTTGTTTTTATGAAAGGATTGGAATTGGTGGTTATGAAAAACTTAAGTTTGCGGTTGGGTTGGTTGTTGCTGTTGGGCTTGATGTGTGGGTTAGGGCTGGGGTGCTCTCAAGCGGAGGAGGAGGTGCATTCGTCGCATTCATCGGTGGACGTGCCTACGGCTCATGCCACGGGGCCTGCCGACGACGGGGCCTTGGTTGTAGAGGTGCCTCAGGAGTTTCAATCAGGGGAGGAACGGTTTACGGCGTTCTGTTCCCGTTGTCATGGTGTGCATGCGCGAGGGACGACGAAGGGGCCGCCATTGGTGCATAAGATTTATGAGCCGTCGCATCATGGGGATTTTGCGTTTCTTCGAGCTGCGGCTCAGGGGGTTCGGGCTCATCATTGGGATTTTGGCAATATGCCCAAGATTGCTGATGCGTCGCCGGATGATGTGAAGTTGGTTATTGGGTATATCCGCTGGCTACAACGAGAAGCTGGAATCCACTAGGCAATGTTGAAAAAGGGCGTCAGCGGCGTTCTCGGCCCTTTGTCGTGCTCACGTACTATGAGTACGCTCCGCGCGCCAAAGCGCCTGCGGCCTTTCCTTCGACAGACTCAGGACAGGGCTGAGTGCACCTTTTTGAACATTCCCTGGTCTTGAGTGGACTCGATCTAAAAAGCGTTTTGCGTGAGGAATCACGTCGAGTTCTTGGTACGCATCACATCTTACCAGTTATTCCTGAATGGTGTAGACCAGATGAGTATCCGTTTGGGATACGCCTTCGATGGCATGAATGCGAGTGAGGACTATTAGGGTGAGGTCTTCTTGGCTTGCAACTTCCACGCGTGCAAAGATGTCGGGTTTGCCCCAGCATGCATCAATCAATTTGATTTCTTTGATTTCTTCTAACAGTTTTTTGACGTTCGAGGTTTGTCCTGGAAGAACGTTGATTAATACGTACGCACTTTCCATAGTACCTGACTCCCTGTTACTGATGACAGTTGGGGTTTGTTCTGACTCGCTACAGCAAACAGTGGAAGGCTAACGCAACCGAACCATCTAAATCAAGGGGCTTTTGACCATTCAAGTTTGGTGCCAGATACTCAGGTCCTGGCTGTCCCACTTAGGATAAGGTGTGTTCAAGTTCCCCCACCATGGCCTCAATCCGGTTGAACCCGGACTGCCAAAACTTCTCGGCACACATGTCTACTCCTAGGGGTTTGAGCAGGTCCTGAGGGCTTTTCGACCCACCCCCGCTCAATAATTCCAAATACTTCGGGATGAATGACTGTCCTTCATCCTGGTACCGTTGATACAGCGCCAATACCAGCAGGTTCCCAAAACTATAGGCGTAGCAATAGAACGGGCTTCGATAGATATGCGGGATGGTGATCCACTCCCACTGGAACTCGTTGGGGACTGTCACGGCTCTGCCAAATTGCTCTTTCAGCAGCCCCATGTAGGTGTGGGCCAGGGCATTGACGGTGGCGCCTTGGGCAATGTGCTCATGGGCTTGATTTTCGAATTCAACAAAATAGGCTTGGCGCAGGATGGTTGCGTAGAGATCATCGAGTTGGCCAAGAAGTAGCCGTTGCTTCATTCGCGGGTTCGAGACTTCTTGCAAGAGCGCTTGGGACAGTAATTGTTCACCAAATACGGATGCGGTTTCGGCGAGTGGCAATGTGGAATGGAAGGTGAATACGGAATGGTGTTGGGCCATCATGCCATGCACGGCATGCCCAAGTTCATGGGCGAGGGTGGCAACGTCTCGGGCGTCGCCGGTGTAATTCAGCAGCACATATGGTGTGAGTTTCGGCAGGACGCTGTAACAAAACGCCCCACCGGCTTTTCCTGGCGTGGGGCTGGCATCGATATGCCGGTCGGCAAAGACTTGCTGCGCATGCCGGGCCAATGTGGGCGAGAATTGTTCGTATGCGCGAAACACCAGTTTCTTGGCTTGGTCAAACGGTAAGGATGTCTTGGCGCTTTTAGTTGGAGCGTAAATGTCATAGCGGCTCAGTTTGTTGATTTTGCAGATTTTGGCTTTGAGCCTGAAATATTCGTGGAAAATGCTCCGGTTTTTTCGGCAACAGGCGAGAAGGGTCTCTACCGCTTTATTGGGAATGTCGTTGTTGATATTGCGCACGGACACGGGTGATGCGTGGTGCCGAAGATCAATGCCCTCATTTTTCCAATCCGCCACGAGCGTCTTGTACATTTCGCCTAAGATGTCCGCGTGACCTGAATAGACCTGAAGCAGTTCCTGGTAGGCGCGTTTACGGATTGTGGCGGAGGGGTGCCGAAAGAACACGGATAATTGTTCGCGAGACAAAGGGGCTCGAGCACCTATCTCTGGAGAGGTAAAGGTCAGGCGATTGGTCAGTACCTCGTAGAGAGAATCTATGGCCGAACGACCTGTGGTGTTTTTAATATTGATGATACGCTCCTCCGGCTCGGTCAATGTGTGAGGCTTTAACCGCCGCAACGACGTGAGGTGATATCGTCTGGATCCAATGTTTGCGAGAAGCTTCTGGGCTGTGGTGTTGGGGAGTTGTTGCCACCAAAGATCAAAAAAGAGCTCGCGATTGGCCACGTCCGCCAAACGAGTCCTGACTGTGGCTTCAAAAGAACGCGCCTTTTGATTTGTCGTGTTTTGTGCAAACCACAGATGTGAAAAGGCCCCTAATCGAGAACTGGAGGCGGCGATGTCTTCGGTGAGTTGAAGCCCGGTCGCAAAAGATTGTGGCGAAGTCTTGTTGTGAAGCGACGGGCGAAGTTTTTCAAGTGCGGTATTTTTTTTATCGAGGGTGTGCGATATGGCTTCCAGATCTTTTTCAGGGTTCGCGAGTAATTTCTTTAAATTCCATTGTGGAAGGCGGTCGGCAGTGGAGGAAGTCTTGGGTGGCATGTGGAATCCTCTTCTTGCGAGTGATTGGTAAATGTTCAGATGGGGTTTTATGACAATGACGATGGGAGGTCAAGGGGACGTGAGCCATGTTCAGGGGGATAGGCTGAAGGTTTTTATTGAACCACTACACACGGGAATCCCTCCGCCCTTTGTCTTCAGCCGTCAGTCTTTATCATGTAGTATTGTTAATTGCATAAAAGACAAGTAAACATTACAATCATCTCATGGCGATTAAAACACAAAGCAATCGGGGCGTGGGCCGGGGGGCGGGAATTACGAATCGGCTCCGCGAACGCCGGGTGGCATCTGGGCTTTCGCAAGGGGACCTTGCCGACATGGTGGGAATTACCCGTCAAGCCTTGTATGCCATTGAGAAGAATCACTATCTGCCAGGGACTGAAGTGGCGTTGCGTCTTGGGTCGAATTTGGGCTGCACCGTCGAGGAGCTGTTTTCGTTTGAAGCCGAGGAGGGCATTATTGAAGCGGATTTGATTGGGAGCGAGAGCTCGAATCAGAACTCACCTCGGGTGAAAGTTGCCAATGTGGGAGGTCGGATATTGGCCAAGCCTGTTTCCGATTTGGGGGAGGTGTTGAATTACACGGTGCCGGCAGATGGGATCCAGTTGGGTCGTGTTTCTACTGCGCGTGGTGGGAGACGAGTGTATGTTCAACTCTTGAAGCCCCGGCAGGATATTGAACGTCAAGTGGTGGTAGCCGGATGCGATCCGGCTATTTTTTTGGCTGGGGAACATATCCGGCAGCATGGTGGAAATGCCTCGGTTCTTGGATGGAGCATGGGCAGCTTGGCGGCATTGCACGCGTTAAAGCGTGGCGAGGTGCATGTGGCGGGTATTCATGTGGTGGATCATCGAACCGGGGATTTTAACCTCCCATTTTTGAGGAAGTATTTGAAAGGCCATGCGGTGACGGTCGTGCGATTCGCCGCGTGGGAAGAGGGGCTTCTGCTGCGGAAGGGAAATCCTAAGGGGGTAAAGGGGCTTGCGGATCTGGCGAGGCCAAATGTCCGTTTGATGAATCGTGAACAGGGCGCAGGGGCTCGGCTCTTGCTCGATCATTTGTTGGCCAAGGCTGGAATTTCCAGCCAGGTGGTGCGTGGGTATGAGGCTCTTTGTTCGTCTCAGCTTGGACTAGGGCGTGCCATTGTGGAAGGCAAGGCCGATGTGGGTATTGGCTCGCAAGCGGTTGGGCATTTTTATGATCTAGATTTTATTCCACTTCAAGAAGAACGGTATGATTTGGTGATTCCCACCAAGTATTTTCACGCGCATCCTGGCATGAAGATGTTTTTAGATACGTTGGTCACGCGTGGATTCCGGCAGGAAATTGACGCCCTGGGGGGCTATGATACCAAAGAAATTGGCAAAATCATTGAATAGCACACTGTCCCAATAGAGAATTTCCTGATTTCTTTCTTCTGTTTTTTTACATCAAAATTCACTCTGCAATACATGTATCGGTGGATATTGAACTTGCTATTCCCCATAGCTTGCTATGGGGTGACCGCTTAGGTTCCCCCTTTGGAAAAGGGGGTTAGGGGGATTTTCAAATCATTGTGTTCCTCTGAATACCCCGTCAGCTTGCTGCGGGGATCTTTTATTTCTGATATTTTTTGCAGTAAAGTTAATTTGCTACAAAGCAAATTAAACATTACAATAATTTTCCCCTATCGATGTTGAATCTTTAGCCATCAACAATCATGAAGTGCGAATGGGAGGAAGTCAGTGGGCGAATAGTACTGGGGAGTGTTTTGATATGTACTTTGGGAATAGCACTCGATTCTACTGATTGTTTGGCCAACCAAGAATTAAATACATCTTCCAGTGTCCACCAATTTACTCATGGCGTTGTTGATCGAGCCAAAGCCTCATCAAAAATTCAAATTTCGGAGACGGCTGATGCTGCGTTAATTCGAGAGAAGGCATGGAAATGGAATCGCTACCTGAAGAATGCCTTGAACATTCAGGAATGGATTGACCTTGGACTTAAGCATCGAACTCGCTTCGAGGTATATGACCATTCGTGGCGGTCCAGCCAGCCATTCGGGCGCACGGATTATCAGATTGAGCAACGGTCACGAGTGCGAATCGGTTTAAACGGAAGAATGTTCAAATTTGTGTTTGAAGGTCAGGATTCCCGAAGCTATCTCAATAATCCCGGTGATTTTGTAAACAACACTATCGTGAACGAAATGGACAGTGTTCAGCTATTGGTGTCCGCAAGGGCCAAGAATGTGTTTGGAACGGGTCTTCGTGCCGACCTCCATTTTGGTCGGCTCACCATGGATTTTGGCCGACGCTGGTTGATCGCTCGGAATGGGATGCGAAACACCACCAACGCTTTCGATGGGGTGCATGGACAACTGGCACAAGGCAAGGACTGGTGTGTTCGTGCCCTTGTAGTGGAACCGGTCTTACGAGCTGAGGTGCAACTCGACGAACAGTCCAAGCGGAACGTGTTCTGGGGTGTCTATGGGGAAACGTATCAGGTGCCTTGGTTGCGACTGAATACCTACTATTTTGGGTTAAATGATCAGCAGAATCCAGTTGTGTCCAGGCAAAGGACTTTGGAGTGTACCTCTATGAAAAACCCAAAAACGGCTGGTTGGACTACAGCCTTGAAAGTATCTGGCAGACGGGGAAAAGGGGAAATATCGATCACTTTGCACATCTTTAACATTTCTACGTCGGGTATACCTTTAATCCGCCATGGTCCCCATGCATCTTAATTCATTACGATTATGCCAGTGGAGATAGAAATCCGACCGATAGTCAGGATTCAGCCTTTGACACGCTCTGTGGCGCGAGGCGATGTGAATTTAATCCCATTGGTAATTTTGGACCGTTCTTCGGGAGCAACATCAGCTCCCCAGGATGGCGAGTCATCGTGGTTCCCTGCAAAGGCCGGAAGGTTTAGCTCAAGCACAGGGTGTGGTACCTCGCCACTTCTCGCGGAGCGT
>CAYMQW010000141.1:0-327 GCA_964392595.1 uncultured Nitrospiraceae bacterium | reverse complement strand
GGTGGTCAACCCTTTGTCACTTCCACCAATGGGGTGCTTCTTGATGCCACGGGCGGGTCAGGAAATTTTATCGGGCACGATGGGGAAATGCGATCCCAGTGGAAAATCAATGACAACTGGTATTTTGATGCAGGGTATTCCCATTGGTTTAAAGGGAGTTATTTCGATCGCCTTCTGCCTCAGCTGGATTGCCTCCAGGTGGAAACGTCGATTTGGATTATTTCTACTTCGAGACCACGTTCAGAATTTAAAACCGTGGATAAGATTATAAAACAAAGGGACGTTGTGTTAAGGACCCGCGAGAAAATAACTTGACCAATATCGCGC
>CAYMQW010000140.1:0-6305 GCA_964392595.1 uncultured Nitrospiraceae bacterium | reverse complement strand
ATGATCATACGCTGGATTTAGTGATTAATGGAAAATCTTCATGAGGTGGCCCTGAATAGCAGGCATCTGAGTAAAGGGTTTGAAAAATAATCGAGAACGTGCTCATGTGATATGAAGGCCTCCTTATACCTCCTCACCCCCTTTTGGGGGGAGAGGACTGAGGTGAGGGGGGCTTTTCAAAAGGAAAACTTTGGGAGGATAAAGAATGCTAAGCAGAATGTTAAAAGGCCTCTTTGTTATCGGGGTCCTCGTCATGGTCACAGGATGTGCGACAAAAACTGTTCCTTTGGCGGTCCTGCCCATATTGAGCCCGACTGCTGCACAACACAATCTTGAAGGGATCAAATTGTACAACAATGGGAATTGGAATGCAGCACGAGAGCATTTCGTGGCGGCGGTGAAACATGATCCACAGTTACCGGAGGCCCACTTTAATCTGGCCTTGACCGAGCACAAGCTCGGACAGCATGGGGAAGCCAAGAAGCATTTCCAAACCGCCGGAAAACTCTCCCCCAATAATAAGGAAATTGTGGAGTCGTCAATTTACCGGAACCACCTGGGTTTATCCTCCACCCTTGAGCGGCATATTAGCGGCGGGTATCGATATGAATGACCGCTGATATACCAATGTCTCCAACCGTCTAAATTCTCTGGCATCTGGTTCGACCAAAAACGTCGTCTTTCCGATGATGCGTTCGTCTTCGGTTTCTACCGTTACTTGCCATTCTCCGGGGGGCACGTGTTGTTTGACGGTGTAGCTGCGGTAGCCGGCCTGGCGGCCACCGGATATGTTGATCGGAATGCGGTCGGTGGTGTGGAGGGGGCGCTTCTCGCCACTTTTGGTTTTTGATGCGGCGTGATGTTGCCAGTGGTGGTAAATGGTGGTTTCGAGGCTCACCGTGGCGAAGACGGAGATGAAGCAATAGGCTAGGCCTTCCCCCCTGATGACATCATCGGATTCTCTCCAAAACTCGTACCAAGATCCTTCTTCAAACGTCAGGCGATAGGAGCCATTGGATTTTTCCACCTGATGATAGATGCCGGCAAGTTTTAGCGAGAGCGGGACTGGCGGGATCCAATTCAAGAAATAAAATCCGGTTAGGATCCTGATTAGGGCAATCGCGGGGAGGCTGATGATCCCGGCATTCCATTGCCCTGGCATGGACACGCCTCGGTAGGTCAGTGTGACGACTCGGACGACGGTGGCGGCTATACTGAGGCCTACGCCGATCGAAAACACGAGGGTGTTCATGTAGCCGGTCACTACGGGAAGGAAAAAGGTGAAGAAACTGAATGTCACCAACGCAAACAGGGTGACTTGTATTGTGAGGCCGGAGAGGCGGCTGTGAAAAAATTCGTTCAAGACTAACACGATAACAATGATCCCTAAAAAAATGGCTGAGGTACTCAGGGGGGCGCTGTGGGAGTACACAATGGCCTAGGCACTGAACAAGTTGCCAAAGAGAATATGCAGGGCTGGAACATAATAGGGTTTGGCTTTCTGAAGAATGGCGAGGGGGGACCAGGGAGAAGCATGAGTGGGGAGGGTGGTGTTTTGTCCCAACTGGACTTGTCCTGTCAGGATGATTAATGTGCCCAAGAACGTCACCTAGAGGAGTAAGAACAGATTGTCGAACAGGTGATCAATGCAGGTGAGTGTGAATGTGTCATACGTGATGCCAGCAGAAAAAAATACGGCTGGAGTGTAGGGTTTGCTCAGCAGAGTTTGAAACGATTGTAAGGTTAGAGTATTCACGAACGCATGCTCATTCTGATTGGGCTTCTCTGCCCATCCTTCTTTTTCGCTGGCTAGGAGAGAGCCCTTGAGTCTCCTGGGAAATATGGCTTAATGAGTAGCCGTTGTGACCAGACAGAAAGGTTTGAGCATGAGTCAATCCAACCATCGAGTTCAGTCCTATTTATTTGTTGGGGTCCAATTTGTCTGTCTCGGTTTGATTCTAGCCACAGGTCCTTGGTTGGCCAAGACCCCGGGGCTCTTTCTGATTGAACTGTTTGGGGGATTTCTTGGCGTGTGGGCCATCTGGACTATGAAGCTTCGAAATTTGAGCGCTTTGCCTGACATTAAATCAAATAGTCCTCTTCAGACTGGAGGTCCGTATCGGTGGATTCGGCATCCCATGTATACGGCCCTCTTGCTACTGATGTTGGCTCTGGTGTGCGAGGAATTTACCTATTGGCGAGGCTTGATGTGGGGCGTACTTCTCGTGGATTTGTATTTCAAGCTACGGTATGAAGAAGTGTTGTTAATGAAAAACTTTCCCGAATATGCGGAGTATCAAACGCGCACTCATACATTGATTCCTTGGATTGTATAGGGCGAAGGTTGGGGGTTGAATAAAAAAGAGCTTATTGCCAGAGGGAGCCACTTTCTTATCCCTCCCCTTTGTAAGGGGAGGCGAGGTGGGGTAGAGAGGCCTGGGCAAAGCAGAACAGACCACGGGCATACTGAAGCTCGGACGGGGTTCGATACGAAACTTCGGACGTTGTGGCGGATCTGGATGGGTATTCCAAGGGTGAGCTAATTGGCTATCTTGACCTTCTACCTCCCCTCCCCCTCCTTACAAAGGAGGGGCGTAAGAATTGGCAGAAACTACCCACACGATTTTGAGAAGAGCCAAATTGTTATGGGTTTTGAAGCGATTGGAGTCGCTGGCGAGCATCGTCAGCGTCGGCAAATTTGGCATTCAGCTCCAGGGCTTTTGTGAGTGCTGCGACGGCCTTCTGGTTCTGGCCACGCTCGGCCTCGACTACTCCTAAATGGTAGAAAATATCCGCCTGCTCCGGCTTGAGGGCTGTGGCTTTTTCAAGAACATCCGCAGCTTTGTCAAATTCTCCCCGTTTTCGGTGTACCCAAGCCAGAGTATCTTGGAAGGCGCTTATTTTTGGTGCGAGGGCGACGGCTTGTTTTGCCCATGTGACTGCTTCATCCAATCGTGTGTTGTGTTGAACCGAGATCCAGGCCAAATTGTTCAAGGCAATTGGCTGCCTCGGGTCTAGAGAGATCGCGGTACGAAATGAGTCGATGGCTTGATCAAAGCGTTCGTTTCGTTCGTACAGGAGCCCGAGTTTGACGTGAAGCCCGGCAATACGAGGTACAAGGGTGCGAGCGGCTTCATAGGCTTCGATGGCTTCGGTGTCTTGTTTTTGGATTGTGTACACGTCACCCCGTGCCATATGGGCTTGCGCAAATTTGGGTTGGGCGTGAAGGGCTTTGCCAAAGGCTTGAAGGGCCTCGTCATATTGCTTGCGGACGGCATGGATTCGACCTAACACGAAGAAGGGAAGCGGGTTGGTGGGAGCGATTCGCCCGGCTTCCTCCAACTCTTTCACCGCCTGGTCGATTTTTCCGGTATTCGCCAACGCCGACCCAAGGCCAAAATGAGCACCGGCGTGCGATGAGTTTAACCGTAACGCGGCTTCGTAGGCCTTGATGGCTTTCTTGGGTTGATGGATTCGTTTGAGATAGAAATCGCCCATCTCCAAATGAAGACGCAGGAGTTTCGGTTCTAATACGAGGGCCTTTTGGTAGGCTGCTTCTGCTTCATCAAGCCGGCCTTGTTGGGTAAGGTGCCTTCCCCACAATTGCTGGATCATGGCATTTTGGGGCGCGATGTTCAGGGCTTGTTGAATATATTGTTCCGTGACTTTGGGGTGTCCTTCTTTTAGCGCGATTTCAGCCAGGCCGATCAATGCACCGACGTGGGCAGGAGTTTTTTCAAGTGTGGCCTGAAAGGCCTGTTTCGCCAGCCTGAGGTCCCCCTTGGCAAGGGCTATGATCCCTTCTCGATAATCGATTGCGCCAGGTGGTGTTTGAGGTTGATAAAGAGGGGCTCCGATGGTGGCACACCAAACGGGTGTCGCCATGGCGAGGAGAAGAAGGATTAGGACCTGAATGCGGAAGGTTGGAATAGGCTGCTGGCGATCCATTGGGGAACCAGACATGATGAGGGTAAAAAATGGGAAAGTCTTAATGCTAGGATACGAGATGATGTTTCCTGACGCAATGCCAAATTCAGAAAAAATTTTAATTTTTTTCCTGAAATTCACGTTGGTGCCGAATTGAAAAGTACTTGACGGAAATAAGTACACAAAGACTTACAGGATAAGGATATTTTCCGTTTCAATATAAGTATAGAATCGTAGGCAAAATACTAATAAACATGTTTTAGGCTTGAGCAACTAGTAGGAAAATACAAGAATCAAAAGTTTCGGTGGCTCAAGGTCGTATTTGATTAACCGACAAATCGATCAGTAGTTATTATGGTCCGTTCTAGGGCCCCTATTTAGAATGGGAAAATTAGGTCAACTTGCTAAGTGCCTTGCCATTTGGTCTGGATTCCATACGTTTCTATTTTGCCATTCTTGACAAATATTCTGGTGCCGATTTCTTGAGTCTGTCTGTATGAAACGACGTATCCTCATTGACCAACTGAAGCTGGGAATGTATGTGATTGGACTAGACCTGTCGTGGCTCAAATCTCCGTTTTGGAGTCATCGGGGTCTTGTGAAATCGCATGCGGTTATTTTTAAACTCAAGCAAGCTGGAGTTCGTGAAGTCACGATCGATCCTGAACAGGGTTTTGATGTTGACGAGTCTTCCAGCGAGATGAATGTGTGTGCAGACCTGAAGAACGAAGAGCCTTCTCAGGTAAGGGATGGTGTTAAGCTTTCCCACGAGAATCGAGGCGAAGGTGAGCTAGATGAATCCGGGCCTTTTTTGGAAAAACCCTTTGAGCTGGCGGCGTTTGAAGAAGGGGTTCGCCTGGCCCAAGAGATTCGTTCCAAGGCAATTTCTGCAATTAAACGGGTGTTTGAAGGGATCAATACCGGGGTGACTTTGGACGTGGAGCCTCTGCGTGACGTGACGGAAACCTTATTCGATTGTTTGAAGGCTCGGGAAGGCAGCGTGCTTGCCGATGCGCAGTTACAACGGATGATGCAATTTGATGCCTCACTCTTTTCCCATTCTGTGGATGTGTGCGTGCTAGCCTTAGTGGTGGGGCATCGGTCGCAGATGACCGAATGCCAGTTACAAGACCTGGCCATTGGGGCCTTGTTGCATGATGTGGGACAACTTCGCTTGCCACGGAATCTTCTTTCGAAAAGCCGAATCTTTTCAAAAGAAGAGCGCAATCTCTATCTGACCCATCCTAAACTCGGCTCTTCGATTTTGTCCAAGGCCGAAGATATGTCCGAAGCGTCTCGGCGCATTGTGTTGGAACATCATGAACGCGTGAACGGATTGGGATATCCCTGGGGACGAAAAGGGAACATGATTTCGACCTTGGCTCAGTTAGTCGGCCTCGTGGATCGGTATGATGGCTTAGTCAGCAAACGGGGCGGGCGCCCACCGACTCCGCCGGCCATTGTCGTTCGTCGATTGTATCAATTGGGGATTGATGGTGAGTTTTCCATGGAATGGGTAGAAAAACTGGTCCAATGTTTAGGGCTCTATCCGGTTGGCAGCTTGGTCGAACTCAGCACGGGAGCACGGGGTTGGGTGGTGGCGGTCAATCAGGCCGATCATATGCTTCCGACCATAAAATTGGTGTGGAGTCACACGCGGGAAAAACTTGCCTCTCCGTGTCTTTTGGACTTGTCCAAGTACACATCGGACAACACGTCTGTTCGTATCTTGCGAATATTGAATCCGTTTGAAGAAGGCATCAAGGACGATCTGTGTTTTGTGCCTGAGATGCAGCACGCCTCTTCTTAGGGCCGTACCTTCCCCTCCTTTTTCATCTGACCATTTATCCTGAAGCGAATAGGCTATTTCTCCGAGTGGCCAAGTTTCTTTTTTTCAGCCCCTCGCCCCTCTTGACCGTGTCTGCCCTTCGCGGGAATACTCAAAAGGGGAATGTTGAAAAAGGGCGTCAGCGGCGTTCTCGGCCCTTTGTCGTGCTCACGTACTCCCGTACGCTCCGCGCGCCAAGCCTACTCCGCCAAAGTTGCTAGGAAGGCCGGGAGTGCCTGCGGCCTGGCTGAGCACACCTTTTTGAAAATCCCCTGTTGCTCTTGAGGCTTCATTGAACGGGCATGTTCGAACGGCAAAATAGAAATTTTTATTTTTCAATAACATCAAAAAAAAGCATTAGAAACGAATAGCTGAATCGTGTACCCTTTTCTTTGAGAGGGGTTTTCGTGCTATGAAAGGAATGGACGGTTTGGGCCTGTTGAATAGTTCACTCCAAAAGCCAATAAACGCTTCAGGTGAGTAACGTATCGTTAGTGGGAGGGAATGTTCAAAAAAGTTCGTCCAGCAAGGCCGCAGCCCTTTTGACGCG
>CAYMQW010000139.1:0-6383 GCA_964392595.1 uncultured Nitrospiraceae bacterium | reverse complement strand
GCTCCACCGTCGCAAGCAACTCTTGCCCTTGGACTGATTCCTGACTTCCATAGGGCACCGACACCAACACCCTTCCGGCACCCTCAGTAAATTGCCTCGTCAGCCCCTTTTCATTCAGAAAGGCTAACCACTGCTGCCCCGTGAGGCCAGCGACACGTTCTCTCCCATACACCGCCATGGCATATCGACGAAGAAGACAGGACAAGCCCAGAGTAAGGGAATGATCTTGCTGATTAGCCGCATACGATTCCCGAAGACCTTGCAGTTCATAATGTGCTGTTCGAAGCACCGTTGGGGTTCGAAATCGTCGAAAGGCCCAGACCGCGAGAGCAATCAATCCCATGCCGACCAACAAGGCGATCCACCACCCAAGTGCCGGCGGCCAAAACGACACGGGATCCGGAAGATGAATATCTCGCAAATCACTGAGTGGATCAGTCGAGCCGTTCATTGCTCACATGACCTTGCTCTGAGTTCCAACATGATGCCAGCGCTTGGAACTGATTTGTCTCAAGCCCTCTCGCACTCCATCAGGAACCGATTGATTCGTGGCTAGAGTAAAGAAGCCGACGCCTAACTTGGTACACAATGTTTGGATCGTGTTCTGTCGTTCCTGATATTGCTGTCGATACTGGTCCACGGTCTGGTCACGAGTCGTATCCAACCAAGTTGATTGCATCCCATCGCTGACTTTATACATTCCCGGTGGTGGTGGAGTCGCTTCCAAGGGATCAAACGGCATGATGCACACCAATTCGTTATGCACGCCTAACCGGGTGATGACGGATTCACAGTGAGAATCCATACCGACAAAATCACTGACCAAAAAGATTTGGCTTCCCGGTCGAGAGGTTCGGCTGATTCGATTCAAGGCAGAGGCTAAAGGAGGGAAACGTTCTTGTCGGGCAGGCGCATCAGGCATTCTTGCAACGACATGAAGATCCGCCAGGGCATGAATGAATCGCAGGACCGCCCCTCGTCCCCCAGCAGGACGAAGTTCTCGATGTTCTTGCTCCGAACACAACACGGCACCCACACGATCACCTTTTTTTATCGAGGCCCAAGCCAGCAACGTTGCGGCTTGGGCAGCCACCACCGACTTAAAAGCCACTTTGGTTCCGAACAACATGAAGGCGCGAAAATCCACAAGAAAAAATACAGGCCGCTCACGTTCTTCCCGAAATAACTTCAAATGCGGATGCCCGGTTCTCGCCGTCACTCGCCAATCCATATGACGAACATCATCACCAGCTTGATACCGGCGCACTTCTTCAAAGTCGATGCCCCTGCCTTTAAACGGAGACACCTGGCTCCCCGACAACAGCGAGAGCGCCCGCTTGCGAGACTTCACCTCCAACGCCCCAACATGATGGCGAAGGCCTATGAGTTCTTTCACGTCAATGTCGATACCGGGGAGAGTCATGGGGGATTTTCGTGATGCGTAATGCGTGATGTGTAATGAGTGGGGATAAAACCAAAACTATCCGCGTCAAAGGGCTACTTGTCCACTTTTAGGATGAATTTTTTACTCTCTATTCAATGCTATTTTCGCTTCACGGATTACACTTTACGCTTCACGTCCTCAGGGGACTGCAACTCTTGATAACACCTCCGACACAAATCGATCGGGAGTAATCCCATCCGCCTCGGCTTCGAAAGATAGGAGCACCCGGTGAGATAACACGTTGTGAGCCATAGCTTGAATGTCCTCTGGTGACACATAGTCACGTCCTTGTAGCCAGGCATGAGCCCGGGCACACCGTTCTAACCCAATCGTGGCGCGAGGACTTGCACCAAACCGAATCCACCGACCAAGATCCTCTGCATACTTAGCCGGCTCTCGTGTGGCTATCACGACATGCACGATGTAGTCTTCAAGTGCAGGGGACAGGTGTAAATTCAAAACCTCTTTCCTCGCCGCTAGTACGGTTTTCTCGACAATGGGCGTCAGGTCTATTGGTAATTTGGAAGATTCGGTCTGCGCCTGTTGCCGAACAAGTTGGGCAATTTTCTTCTCTGACTCCACATCAGGGTAGTCCACCCGCACGTACATCAAAAATCGATCCAACTGGGCTTCTGGCAGCGGGTAGGTGCCTTCTTGCTCAATGGGGTTTTGCGTGGCCATGACCAAAAACAACTCAGGAAGGGGATAACTGGTTCGCCCAACCGTGACTTGCCGTTCACCCATGGCTTCCAGCAACGCCGACTGAACTTTGGCAGGTGCACGATTGATTTCATCGGCCAATACGAGATTATGAAATATCGGACCCTGTTGAAAACGGAAGGACCCATCTTGTGGACGATAAATATCCGTCCCAGTAAGATCCGCTGGTAATAGATCGGGAGTAAATTGAATACGGTGAAAATCGGCTTCCAAGCCTGAAGCCAAGGTTTTGATAGCCCGAGTCTTGGCCAGACCAGGAGCGCCTTCAACCAACAGATGCCCATCAGCCAACAGGGCAATCAAGAGTCGAAGCATCAGACCCTCTTGCCCTATAACCTGCTGGTTGAGGTACTGCTGAAGTTTAAGAAATTCCGAATGTTCAGATCCTGGCATTTGTCTTGAGGGAAACCTTAGTAGAATAGGCTCGATACTATCGATTGGCTTCTTGGCTTCTTGATCATTTCTTGAGGTCGAACCCTCTTACTGTTCTATAATAAAAAATTGCTGAGAAGCGTCAAAAGGGATTTCTCAGAAATCATCATTATGGGTACCTTTAAAAACCGTCCTTTTCCGCAGGCGGCTTCCTTGCCCTCACAAAAAATGGCTGGTTTTTAAAAGTGCCCTTATTTTTTTGGTTCAAATCTCTGATTGACTGAGACTGCCGATGACGACAATCGTTCCCCGCATAATGGGATGAAGCGTGCAGTGGTAGGGATACTGCCCCGGCGGCAATTCTGGTAATTCGATAGATACCCGAGGGAGGAATCGCTCCGGAATCAGAGAGACATTGCCCTCCCTTCTCGCAACCATCTTGGGTCACCGTATGGTGGGTGGCAGTGGTATTTTCCCATCAGACCACAGTCCCTGGCGCCACCGAAGCAGCTTCGGGGAAATAATAAGGGGACCACGATTCCATTTGAATCTTGATAAAAGGAACCGTCGAAGCCAGGCTCCCCGACTCCACGAAACTCAGGACCACCAATCCCATAACAATTCCAAGGTTTTTATTTTTCACGGCTTTATTTCTTTCACTACTGGACATTCGATGGGAAAGGACTACCTTCGATTTCAGTATACACCCCCGCTCAAAAGAAGTGCTAAATCTTCAAAACATCTGGTTTTGAGATAATTAATTATGGAAGGAGAGGAGTCAGGAATATAGGCTTTTAGATCCGCGCCTGGCAAATGGCAGCTAGTCCCTGGTCACACTTTATTATTTTTCAAAAGCCCCAACGGGTAAAAGGTTCCTCGCCATGTGATACCGCCTTGCCACAAGGTCAGAATCGTCGCACGCCATTGGATGTAGACCAACAGGCTGATCGTGAGGGGAAGGAACAGGCCATGCCAAGGCTTGACGCCAAACGGGGCTAGGGTGAACCCGAAGCTTCCGACCATCATGAATACGGTAAGGGCAAACAACGCTTGGGCCCATCCCGTGGCGAACCATATCCCGATCCATGGCCAGAGGTGAATCAGTAAACAGGCTAGTGTCGCCAAAACCACAAATGACACTCGATACTCCATTCCCGCAAACATATTTTTCATGAGGCCGTGAATGAGCTCTGGTACTGATCGATACCACTCTACCGCGACCATTCCTTTGCCATTCAACACATCCTGCCGGTAGCCGTTGCGCTTCACCAGTTTTCCGAATTTGAGATCGTCATCTGGCCTGAGAGCGATGGCCTTGTGGCCCCCGATCGTTTTATACACAGATGTTCGGATTAAATTAAACGCTCCAATGCCCATGTATTTCCGACTTCGAGGATTGTTGGCTTTCCACGATTGAAATATGATGAACATAAATATTCCAAACGTGGCGGAAAGGACTCTGAGAAAATACCCGGACATGGTGTCTTCGGGTATGATGGTTAGATGATCTAACTGGTTGGCTTGAACATGGCTCATGGCTTTTCTGAGCGCGAACGGATGAAACACGATATCTGCATCCGTGAACAGGATAAACTCGCCTTGAGCCTGTTGCGCACCCATGTGGAGGGCATGGGTTTTCCCCAACCAACCTTCGGATAACGATTCGATATTTAATAGGGTGAGCCGCTGATCACCCTTCGCCAATCTTTCAAGGATGCCTCCGGTCCCATCGGTTGACCGATCATTCACCACCAAAATTTCCAGGCCAGGATAGTCCAACCCCAAGACCGACTGCAGGGCGTGTTCCACATTGCGCTCTTCATTTCGTGCGGGAATCACGACCGATACCTTAGGGAGAGGCTGAGGTTCCTCCACCGTTAGGCTGGCTAAGACTTGTATCGCTTTTCTTTTTAGGACAAGGAGTATACCCATCGGCACCCAAAACCCCGCGGCTAAGATGGCGATGCATACATTTATTGTGTCGGTTTCCATGACTCCTGTCGCCAAAATTATGACTCTTGTTTCCTGCTCGAATGTCCGATGAAGGTATGAGCAGAAAGAAGCCCGCTAGGCATCCACGTTTTCCTTCAACTATCTTTTCAGCCCAGACCAAATATTTTGGTACGACCTTTGCGTAACTATAACGTGAGAGACATGTCCATCCACCAACGCGCTATTGACAGGAAGGTATTATGACACTGGACCCACGAACCCAACTGGCCCTTATGATGGGGTCTGGATTAACGAGACAACAAGACCAAGGCAAGGTGAAGAGACAATTTGCTGCCCCTGATCGGGATCGACTCCGGAAGGAACAGGAACGGCGATCCATGGAGGCATTGACTCAAGCGTTGCTTGATCCCTGTACCACCGTTCAAGAAGCTGTGCTGGACTCTCTGCTCCAACGCACAGGGGTTGATTCATGGTAGAAACGGGAATTTCTTGGCATCTCTTCCGTCAGCTTGCCGCACCCTTATCAGAAGGGAAAAGGTGTTTTACCAGCTTGTCCATAGTTAACCCCTGCACGACAATCGAGAACACCACCACTGCATAGGTGATGGCCAGAATCAAATCACGCTCAGGACTAGCTGGTAACGATAAAGCTAAGGCCACGCTGATACCTCCACGAAGACCTCCCCAGGTCATAAGCCAAATAGCTCCTGGGGTAAAGGTTCGAACCAGGCGAAGAACTGTCAGGGGCACCCCAATTGCCACGAACCGGCACACTAAAATCAGTGGGATTAACGCCAGACTCGCGAACAGATATTCCTGGGTAAAGGTCAGAACTAAGACCTCCAAGCCAATGAGCACAAATAATACTGCGTTCAGGATTTCATCCAGTAATTCCCAAAACCCATCCAGGTGTTCCCGTGTATGTTTAGACATGGCGAATTGACGTCCTTGATTCCCTATTATTAACCCCGCCACCACGATCGCAATCGGCCCGGACAGGTGCAAGGCATTGGCTAAGGCATAGCCGCCTGTCACCAGGGCCAACGTGATTATGACTTCCACTTGGTACTGGTCGATACTTTTCAGAAGCCAGTAGGCCAAGCCCCCTAACCCTAATCCAAATATCCCTCCACCAATGGCCTCTTGGGCAAACATTCCAACAATATGACCCATGGTGGGTTCATGGGTCCCAGTGGCGACTTCGGCTAGAAACAAAAATATCACTACCCCCACTCCATCATTAAATAACGATTCACCGGTGATTTTGACTTCCAAACTTTTGGGTGCTCCAGCTTTTTTCAAAATACCCAACACGGCAATGGGGTCGGTTGGCGAAATGAGTGCCCCGAATACCAGGCACATGATGAAGGGAAGAGGCGCTTCTAAAAGAGAGAACACCCACCAAGTTATGGCCCCGACTAAAAAGGTGGAGATGACGGTCCCAACGGTCGCTAACAAGGCAATGGTCCATTGTTGATCCTGCAAATCACCAAGCTTGACGTGAAGAGCTCCCGCAAACAGTAGGTAGCTCAACATGCCATGAAGCAGGGTCTCATTGAAATCAATCGTGCTCAGCCAGCGTGCCGCGTAATCGCCCAAATGAAACCCGAGCAGATCAATCATCTGAAGAAGTAAAGAGGCCAGGAGCGCAATCACCATGACCCCAATCGTGACGGGCAAGCCGATAAACCGGTGGTTGAGATACGCAAAACCCGCCGTCAGGCTCAACAGGATGGCAAGGATGTCAAATAATTCCATAGGGAAAGAGGCCAGGGTTGGCGGAAATAGTGTTCTAGAAAAGATCGTTGGTCAGGCGCGGGAAAACATCCACTTATGGGCACTTAGGACCTGCGAGAAAATAACTTGATCAATCTCGCATCCAATCTTCGGGTCA
>CAYMQW010000138.1:0-6396 GCA_964392595.1 uncultured Nitrospiraceae bacterium | reverse complement strand
CTACGTTCCACTTAAGAATTGGCTTGAGGTGTTCAGGTAAACGGGTCCACCTCTTTTGGTAGTGGTTCAATGAAAACGGACACCGGGTTAAGTCCGCTTAGTTTTCCGTAATGCGTTTCTCCTAGTGGGCCACCGGCCTGATTTTCCTGTGGCGCTCGGAAACACTCGCCTTCGAGGTTGCCCCCCAATCCACAATCGCCTCTCGACTCATACCCCTGTAGGCCTTCCTTTTCTCACTCATGCGGTTTTCTAGCCCCCCCGCGCCTGGGCTTCAAACTCATTGGGGCTGAGGTAGCCCAATGTGGAATGGCGTCGGTGGCTATTATCAAAGATCTCAATGTACTCAATCACAGCGGCCTTGGCTTCCGGGCGTGTCCGAAAATTCCGAGCATGCGTCCACTCACGCTTCAGGGTGCCCAAAAACCGTTCCACGACCGCATTATCCCAACAATTCCCTTTGCGACTCATGCTACACTGAAACTCATGAGCCTGTAATAATGCTTGATAGTCGCGTCCCGCATATTGGCTCCCGCTTGCAAAACAGGGGGAGTCCATATATGACAAGACGACTATTGGCTCTCCACTCTTTTCTTTAGCCATTTCGACGATCAAAGGCTGCTTGCATTTCTAACACAATCGATTGCGCGACAGTCTGGGGATCGACCGCATCCCGAATAGGCCGTCCTACCACAAGGTAGTCGGAACCCTGTTCAATGGCCTGACTCGGTGTCGTCACCCTAGCTTGGTCATGCGCGTCTGTTCCTTGTAGACGAACACCTGGTGTCACAATCACCAGCGTCTGACCAACGGCCTGCCGAATGGCGCGCGGCTCTTGGCCGGAGGCCACGACACCTTCACACCCCACTTCTGCAGCCGCTTTTGCCCTTGCCACGACTAACTCTGACACGCTCCAGGTCGACCCACTCTCTTGAACATCCTGCACCTCGAAGTTCGTCAATACCGTCACGGCCAGAATCTTCAACTCTGGTTGTGCCCGTTTCCCTTCAACCGCCGCTTGCATGGCTTTTCGATAGGCATGAACGGTGAGAAATTGTACCCCGAGGTCCGCCGCCCGTGCCGTCGCACGCTTCACGGTTTCATCGATGTCAAAAAATTTGAGATCGAGAAATACCTGTTTCTTACGCTCCTGGGCCAGTTTGACGATGGCTGGGCCCGCACTTGTAAACAGCTCCAACCCGATTTTGACAATTTGCACGGAATCGTGAAGCTGATCGAGCAGAATCTCTGCTGCCCGAGCATCGGGCACATCCAAGGCCACCATTAACCGATCTCGTGCGTCAATTTTCGACAACAGTCACTTCCCTTCTTTCAGAATTTCCATTGACCCTTCATGGTGACGTATGTTAAAAGTTGAAGGTTCGTGACTAGAATTTCTAATGGAGGACGTACATGCCAGTTGTTCATAAATCGGCGATTAAACGAGCCCGGCAATCGATTAAACGGAACCAACGCAATAAAGCCATCCTGCATGGCACTAAAACCGTCACGAAAAAGGTTAAGGCAGCGGTGGCAGAAAAAAATCCTGAATTAGCTCAATCCTTGCTTCGCGAGGCGACTTCGGCCTTGTCTAAAGCCGTGACCAAAGGGGCGCTTCACCGGAAAACCGCTTCCCGCAAAATTTCCAGACTTACCACCGGCGTGAATTCTACAACACCCAAGACATGACCGCTCGTTGCACTTCTTTCCCAGACCTCTGCGTTCATCACAGCAAGCGAATGGTGTCCCGATTGGGTTTCATACTTTCGTGGTCTGGCACAGGTCAAACACCAGCGTATGCAACACGCGATGTGGGGAACCCGCCGCGCCACCTTTTAGGGAAGAATCGGTTTCAGCAAGCACGGGCCACGCCTGAGCAAAATGCGACAATGAAAAGCGTGTGGCCAACGCAAAAAACTCTCCCTGACGGTACGGGGACAGTCCGAGTGAGCGAGCGACTTTCGATTCATTGATCCCTTGCGCCAAACTGTCTTTCGCTTTCCACAACCGTCGATATTGCCACAGCAACGCCCCTAATATTCTGAGGGGAGCTTCTCCGGATTCCAAATTTTTCTCCACGATGGTCAGAGCCTGGCTCGGATTTTTTGTGGCAATCGCCCCAGCCAAATCAAATACCGAGGCCCCTGTGTCGGCTCCCTGTACTGCCGCCACATCTTCGCTGGTGACGGTTTGGCCAGCCGGGATAAACAAGGCAAGTTTATCCAACTCCCGCCGCACACGGTACAACCCTTCACCGGCAATATCCTTTAACAGCCATGCCGCCTCTTGATCTAATGTCACGCCCAATCGGGTCGCTTCCTGTTTCACCCAACCCAACCGGTAATTGTCATACAACGGCGCACAATCGATCACGGTGGCTTTCGCCTTGAGCGTCTGCACCCACTTGGTTCGGCCATCAAGCTTTAATGCCGACACCACAAAAGTACTCGATTCACTGGGTGCCTGAAAGTAGGAAATTAAGGCCTCACCGTGTTTGGCTGAGAGCTTGTCCGCCCATTTCAGAATAACTACCCGATGGTCAGAAAAAAACGGAATTTCCTGAACGCGAGAGAGGATTTCTTGCCCATCAGTTTCGTCGCCGTACAATAGATCACAAGAGAACGTGTCGTCGTGATCTGAGCCGTGGGCAGCACTTGCTTCCTCCCCAGTGCCAAGTTCGCGTGGATTCTTCCAATTGCGAATGGTAGCAATGGCTTCGTCACGGAGATAATCCTCCTCCCCGACAACCAGATACAGCAAGTCAAGACCATTTCGTTTCAGAGTCGATGGGAGTTCAGATGGTTTCATCGTTTATGCTCAACATGGCTATCAATGGATGAATGCCTAGTTAGTCCTACCATGCACAGGCAATTGACGGTCAGACTCCAAAGACGGCGTCACCGCTTTTTTCCCTCCCGGCGAAAACGTGCCTTGATCGCGAGCATCCCAGAAATCCGCGGCTAAGGTTTCCGCCACGTCTTGCCCCGCTTGTTCCAGGGCTCGATCTTGGAGCACTTGATTAAATTGAAGTTGGTCTTGACCTGTCTCGGTATCAGAAGATTGATTCACATAAAAAGCCGCAGTGCCGGTCGCCGTTTCGCTCCACACGATCCGTCCGGTCTTCCGATTTTCGACCGTCACCCTCACCTCCACATTCACTCGACTTTCCTGTGCCCCCGCAGTGGAAAAAGCGAGGGTCGGCACATCGACGGACACAATTTCACCCTTCATCACAAAATCGGCCTGTCCTTCATCGTAGAGAACCTTGGCCCCGCTGCTGGCCGCGAATTCTTGGCGCATATATTTGGTGTATTTAAATTCGAGATTGCCGTGAAACGTTTGGTTGATAAAATCTCGAATCGTTAATGGAACGAGAGGTCCACTATCCTCGACTCCCCCTCCACCGATACGTGGGCCAAACCCTTCAACGGTAAAACGATACCCGCAGCCTGAAACCAAGAGGCTCAGAATCAACACGAATAAACCAAATGGTCGAAAGGGCCTGTGCACGTGTATCATCGTGTTCCCTGGGTGTTCCCTGGATTACACCACAAAATTGACCAGCTTTTTTTCTACATAAATGACTTTGCGCGGGGTTGCCCCGTTCAGCCACTCGAGTAATTTTTCATCTTGTTGAGCCACGGCAAGAATATCGTCCTTGCTCGAATCGGCGGGGACGACGATTTTACTCCGCAGCTTCCCGTTCACTTGAAGAGGAATGATTATTTCCTCTTTGACAATTAAGGCTGGATCATACGTTGGCCAAGCCTGCAGCGCGATACTCGGGGCATTTCCCATCCGCTCCCACATTTCTTCGGCGAGATGCGGGGCAAAGGGCTGCAGCAGCAGCAAAAACGCCTCCGCCGATTCACGCGGCAACGGGGCATCTTTACAAATATCTCGCACAAAGACCATCAATTTTGAAATGGCGGTATTGAACCCCATCTCTTCCAAGTCCTGTGTCACGCCATGAATGGTTTCGGCGGTGAATCGCGCTTGCCTCGTGGTTCCCTTCCCCTCGACCAATGAGATTGATTCGCCATCCTCTCCTTCCTTGACGAACAGACGATACGCCCGTTGCAAAAATCGAGAGACGCCTGGAATCGAATCCGTTGACCACGGCGCGCCTTTATCCAAGGGGCCCATGAACATTTCATACAACCGCAGGGCATCGGTTCCATATTCCGCAATAATGTCATCGGGATTCACCACGTTGCCCCGGCTTTTGGACATTTTCTCCGTGACTTCCTCCAGCACCAGGCCTTCGAGAGTAGGATGCAAAGGTGTATCATCTTCAGACCACCGCACATCTTTCGAAGCCACCCACCGGGCTTTTAATTCCTTGCCTGTCTTTTTATGCAATGGGGTCTCATTATCAAATCGCACCTCGGAGGAGGAATACGCTTTCACGGAAAAGCTGGCATCATCGGACAAATTATTATCGAAGTATCGATAGCTATGCCCTAGGATCATTCCCGGATTGAGTAATTTCTGAAAGGGTTCCTTGGTGTGCACCAGCCCAAGGTCAAACAATACTTTGTGCCAGAAGCGTGAATACAGCAGGTGGAGCACGGCATGCTCAGCACCACCCACGTAGAGATCCACGGGCATCCAATGTTGCTCAGCCTCTTTAGACCATGGTTCACTGTCATTGGATGGATCGCAGAAACGCAGGTAGTACCAGCAACTGCCAGCCCATTGCGGCATGGTGTTCGTATCGCGTAAGGCTTTCTGCTTGGTCTCCGGGTCTGTGACTTCGACCCAGTCGCGTACGCGAGCCAACGGAGGTTCAAAGTCGCCGCTTGGCCGAAAATCTTCCAGTTCCGGCAACAACACGGGCAAGTCGGCTTCCGCCACCACCTTCGTTGTCCCGTCTTCAAGGTGAATGACCGGGAACGGTTCGCCCCAATACCGTTGGCGACTGAACAGCCAATCACGCAACTTGTAATTGACCATCTTCTCGCCCTTGCCGTGTTCGGCCAGCCATTCATTCATCCGCTGTTTGGCTTGCGTGGTAGCCAGGCCATCTAGAAAATCTGAATTGACATTCTTTCCCTCACCTGTAAAAGCCTCGACAGAAATATCTCCTCCGGCAATAACCTCAACAATGGGCAAATCGAATTGCTTCGCAAATGCATAATCGCGCGTATCATGCCCAGGAACGGCCATAATCGCTCCCGTTCCATACGTCGCCAGGACATAGTCGGCAATCCAAATCGGCACTTGACCCCCGGTTACGGGATGAATGGCAAAAGCACCCGTGAACACTCCTGTCTTGTCTCCCACATCCGCCATCCGTGCGCGTTCACTCCGACTGGACACCTTTTCCACATAGGCTTCAACCACTTGCCGATGTTCCGACGTGGTAATCGTTGGCACCAACGCATGCTCTGGGGCCAGAACCATATACGTCGCCCCGAAGAGGGTATCCGGTCGAGTCGTGAACACTTCAAGGGTTTGACCCGAATGGCCAGCCAGTTCGAAGAAGATACGAGCGCCTTCCGACCGACCCACCCAATCCCGTTGCATACGTTTGATGGATTCAGGCCAATCAACGGAATCCAGGTCTTCGATCAGCCGATCGGCATACGCCGTAATACGGAGCATCCACTGTCGCATCGGCATCCGGACGACGGGATGCCCACCGCGTTCACTTCTGCCATCGATGACTTCTTCGTTAGCCAGTACCGTGCCCAACGCGGGGCACCAATTGACCGGCACCTCGGCTAAATACGCCAGCCCTTTTTCATAGAGCTTTCGGAAAATCCATTGGGTCCAGCGGACATACCTCGGATCGGTGGTATCGATTTCACGCGACCAGTCGTAATCCATACCCAACGCTTGGAACTGGCGCTTGAAATTTTTAATGTTTTTCTTGGTGGTTTCACGAGGATGGGTCCCTGTTTCGATGGCATATTGCTCAGCCGGCAGGCCAAAGGCATCCCAGCCCATGGGATGTAGGACGTTGAACCCACGCATCCGCTTGTAGCGGGATATGATATCCGTGGCGATGTAGCCTTTAGGATGCCCAACATGCAGCCCCGCCCCAGAAGGGTAGGGAAACATATCAAGCACATAATATTTGGGCTTGGCGGAATCTATTTGAGCGGAAAACGTGGCGTGCTCGCGCCAGTAGCGCTGCCATTTCGTCTCAATGGATTGATAATCGTACGTTTTCGCCATGGAATGGAAAGAAGGTAGTGTGTCAGCCTCGGGTCTAAGAGACAGTCAACGGAGCGAAAATCTATCATAGACCCGATTGCGCGACAAGGCGAACAAAAACAGGGAATGTTGAAAAAAGCCGCCAGCCTTCGCTAAAGCTACGGCTGGCAAGCCATCAGCGCTCCATGCCTGCCGAAGCGGCTTCGCGTAGGCAGGTCGCCCTTTTGCCGTGCTCAC
>CAYMQW010000137.1:0-6399 GCA_964392595.1 uncultured Nitrospiraceae bacterium | reverse complement strand
TTCCTGCCTCGGCTTATGTCTGGGCGGCTTGAGGATGTGTTGATCTAGGTGTGGGCCGTCACCAGTTACGCCACGACGGTGCGGCGGGGAGTGATCGACATCGCGGCCAAGGTGGTCTGAACAGGGCGGCAGGTTATCTTGAAAGTCACGCATTCGGTGATGACCGCCTTGCGGTTCAATCAGATCTGGGGCCGGGGTCAATCCCCGCCGCCAATTCCCCCCGCCTCACAACAGCACACGCCGTGAGGGCTCCCCGTCCCTCCCCTCGGCGAACCCGTCTGTCCAAATCCTGGCAGGAAAGGCCAGGGGACAAATCGTGTGCCCGGTTTTCGCTCCCATGAGTATCCTCTCCTGTAAGATTTGCTTCCCGTTGGTGCTGTCAGCCCAAATGGGAACATTCCCGACAGCAGCCGGCGCCACAGGCCGACGGGCTCACAGAGAATCGCTCAATTTAGGTTCTATTAAAGAGATCCAGATTGAACTTTTCAAGAAAACCTAAATTTGAAGACGAATCTCAAAACCTGTTTTTAAGGTCTCACCTGGTTGTAACACCACCACACCACAATTCTTAACGCCCTTCGCGAACAAGTTAAACCCATCATTGGCATTAGTCACCGGTTCAAGCGCAAAGAAACGTTCGCCATTGGGTGAATAGAGAATCACATGTTCCATGCCCCGATCGGCTTGGATGTTCGCCTTGATGCCACTGCCGGGCCAATCGATCACCGCTTGGCGATTCCATCCAGAAAAGCAATGGTCGAGCTCGACATCGAGAGGCCGTTGAACCGTAAAATTTTGAACAGGTTGAATAGGAATCGCAGGTCCGGTTGGCAATGGGGTGTCTCCTGGATAGACGCCATCTACCGCTAGCTGTAATTCCACCTCTCCCGTGGAGCCCGGCAAACGCCGATTAAAATAGGGATGAAAGCCACACCCCGCTGGCATGGCTTTGCTCCCCGTATTGCTTAATCCGATACGGCTGGAAAAGGTCAATCCCTCCAACGAATAACTCATCTTGGCAGAAAATGGAAACGGGAAATTGATATCTTCGAATTCATGAGATTGAAATCCCAGGACAATTCTCTCGTGTGTGTGTTCAAGCACATGCAGGGGACGATCTCGCACATCTCCGTGAATGGCATGTTTCTCCACGCCCTGTAATTGATAGTCGGTTCCATCAAACACAAATCGCCCATCACGTAGCCGATTGGAATAGGGGATAAGGACAAAGCTCGAAGCATTGGAAGATCTGGTCAATGGTTTTTCGGCCTGTCGCATGATCGGGATCCACTGCTCAGCTCGGTTGACTGAACATTCAATAATCGACCCACCAATTTCCGGGACGAGCCTCACTCGCAATTTTCCGTTAGTCAGTTCCATAAACAAGTCCCTTTCTTACTTCTGAGCGAACAGCACCTACACTGCATTGAGCATCCGAATTTCACGCTGAGGGAATGGAATCTGAACATCGTGGGCACGGAATTGCTCGACAATTTCTTGATACAATTCAGCCTGAGCAGGCACATAGTCAGGCACGTTTACCCATGGCTTGACGGAAATGTTACCTGCATGCCGGCTTAACTCCAGTGACCCCACTATGAAGTGCTTTGCGAATATAAAACTCAGACTACCCTCAAGATCTAGTGATAACTGGAGTAAAGCCGGTATGCAGGAAATGTTAATGGACGAATTATCCAACATACTAATTCCAATGACCGGTTCAGGATCTTGCAACACACGTGAATTGGCTTTCACGATGGTTCGAACAGTGGAAAGCGCCTCCGTGAGGTCGGATGCGTACGCCACGCCCGCCGTTAAGTCCAACTGCCGAATCTTTCCATAGTTGTGCAAAATTTCTCCAATAATCATGCGATTGGGAACGACGACGCGTGACTGATCCATGTGTTGTAATTTCGTGAAAAAAAGATCAATGGCCTGGACTTCGCCATAGACACCCAACAGCTCAATGTATTCTCCCACGCGAAACGGTTTGGTGAAAATAATGCTGAGACCCGCAAACAAATTCATGAATACCCCTTGCAAGGCCAATCCAATTCCCACACCGGCAATACCAAGCCCTGCGATAAGGGGAAAAATTTGAATACCAAATTGTTGGAGGACTACCAGAAGGGTCAGAAGAATGATCATTCCCCGCACCACTCGAATGAACAACAGCCGAACCGGTGGTTCCATCTCGAACTTTCCTAACATTTGATGGATATACTGTCCAACCCACTTCGCCAACAACATCCCAACCGCTAGGGACTTGAGAGAAAATAACTTGGGCAATATCGCGCCAAGATTTGGGTTGGATTTGGACGGAACGATTGTGAAAAATCCGAGGCATAGCACAGCTATGTTGAGGGTTTTTCACAATCGTTCCGTTCAAAGATGGCCCGAAGATTGGATGCGAGATGTCCAAGTTATTTTCTCTCAGGTCCTAAAGATGATCACCGCACTGGTGGCCTGGAGGCCGTACTGCATGAGCAAATCCATACTGATGCCTTGTTCGAACATTACCATCCTCCTCTTTAAGGTAAATATTGGGGACAACATTGGAATATCGCATGAAAAAAAGCAAAGGCCATCCTGCCTCCACTTCTTCTGTCTTTTCTACCCTAGGAGCCTGTCCGAGATTAGGAAATTATTAGACACTTTCACATTTCCAGACAGAATAGGTTAGGTTTTGCTTGGTTCCTACCGAAACAATAAGTAAGCGTAGCTGACAGAAACCGTCTCACGGATGAGACATTCTCTCACAATGGACAAGGAGCGCCATGGACATCAACACACGCTTGTATGTGCTTCCCCCTTCCCATCCTATCACCACGGCTGCTGGGGATCGTGACCCTGGGAGAAATTTGTATTTTGGCTCGCAGCGTAAGCGAAAACCTCAGCAATCGGAGAGTGTACAAGAGGGGCATGAGCCTGGGCCGGATGAGCCCTCGCATCGAATTGATCTCATGGCCTAATTCGCTTTGGTGACCAGGAAGGCATCATAAAGAGGCGGAGTGGCTCTGTATACTCATGTCCTCGATGACCTACGCCTTCGGGTGGGCACGACGGTAGTGCTGGATGGTTGGGTAATTGCCGTAGTCGGATTGACCACGGTGGGTGGGTATGATATTGTCCGCCCTTTTTTTCTCAGATCCGGACATTGATCCTTGCATTCCCCCATCGACAGACTCCGAGCATTGGATTCGCCAGCGAAGAGGCTCTCCCTTCACCCTGGAGAGGCCCTTCTTCCATATAAATCCCTTAAGGGTCCATCACACTTTGCCCTCTTTTCATCTCAACTCCCTAAGGACGATTGCAAACAATGGCTTATAAAAGTATTGGCGATTACGGCATCATCGGCGACCTTCACACCGTAGCCTTAGTCGGAATGGATGGTTCGATTGACTGGTGTTGCTTGCCACACTTTGATTCCCCCAGCGTCTTTGCAGCCATACTCGATCACAAGCAAGGGGGACATTTTAAGATCTCCCCCACCATTGCAGGCAATCAACGGCAAATGTATTTGCCGGAAACCAACGTCTTGCTTACCCGATTTTTCCAGGAAGATGGGGTGGGAGAAATTACCGATTTCATGCCCGTGGAATCTGATGCCCCGGGGTATATTCCCAAACGGCACCAAATCGTTCGGATGGTTGCCGTGACGAGAGGGCAGGTACGATTTCGGCTCGAATGCGCCCCATCATTTAATTATGGCCGCGATCCCCACACCGTCCTGACGCGCGAGACCAACGTCATATTCCGTTCCCAAAATGCCGTCCTCGGATTGGTGAGTCCAATTCCTATTGAAACTCGAGAAGGAAGAGCGTTCACTGAGTTCCCTCTCAGCCAAGGACAAAGCTTGACCTTCTTTATCGAATACCTGGAAGCCGGTGGACCCGAAACGCTGTTATCCACTCCCGAATCCGGAGAAATGGCCTTTCGAAATACTTCGGCCTTCTGGCAACGCTGGCTTCTTCAATGTCAATACTCAGGCCGGTGGCGAGAGACAGTCCATCGTTCCGCCCTCACCCTGAAATTGCTCACCTATGCACCCACAGGTGCGATCGTCGCAGCACCAACCACCAGCTTGCCGGAAGCGCTTGGGGGGCCGCGCAATTGGGATTATCGCTATACCTGGATGCGCGATGCAGCCTTTTCGATTTACGGCCTCCTCCGTTTGGGGTTCACCACGGAAGCCGGTCGGTTCATGGAGTGGTTGAATGCCCGCTGCCACGACCTTAATCCTGATGGCTCATTACAACTGGTCTACGGTATTGATGGACGCCGTGATCTCCCAGAAGAAGAGCTTTTACATTTGGACGGCTACTGCTCCTCCAAGCCCGTGCGCATTGGCAATGCCGCATCGCACCAATTGCAACTCGACATGTATGGAACCCTCCTGGACGCCGTGTATCTCTATGACACACATGGTGCATCCATTTCTTTTGATCTCTGGATGAACCTCTGTCGGCTCCTCGATTATGTGTGTAACAACTGGCAGCTGCCCGACGAAGGCATTTGGGAAGTCCGTGGCGGTCGTCGGCATTTTGTCTATTCCAAAGTCATGTGTTGGGTGGCCTTGGATCGAGGCATTCGACTTGCCGACCAACGAGGGTTCCCGGGCAATCGAACCCGATGGACGCATGAACGCGATCGCATTTATATCGATGTCATGGAACACGGCTATAACACGGAAATTGGCGCATTTGTCCAACATTATGAGACAACCGCCTTAGATGCCGCGAACCTCATTATGCCCCTGGTCGGCTTTGTCTCCCCGACTGACCCTCGAATGATTTCCACCCTCAATCGCACCCTCGAACAGCTCACGATGGGGAGCTTGGTGTATCGATATCGGGTCGGAGAAGCCGCCCCCGACGGGTTAGAAGGAGACGAAGGCACGTTTAGTATGTGCACTTTCTGGCTTGTGGAGGCATTGACTCGCGCCGGTCGGTTGCAAGAGGCTCGATTGATCTTCGAAAAAATGTTGAGCTATGCCAACCACCTCCGTCTGTATGCCGAAGAGGTGTCGCATACTGGCGAACAATTGGGAAACTTCCCACAAGCGTTTACGCATTTTGGACTGATCAGCGCCGCCACAAACCTCGACCTCGCCCTCAGTTCCCGGCAGGGCACTTTTACAATGACTCGCCGGACACCCTCCTTCCCCAAACCTTTATAACCGTGATTTCTCCGAAATCCTTACTTTCTTCTTCCCACGTTCATTTCGTACTTTACCCTTAGGATTTTTTGGGGTATTGTGCCGGAATATCGTGTTCACCTGCCCTCATACTCATACATAAGTGTCTTGTTGTATTCTCTTATGTTATTGATATATGGCAGTTGGAGAAAAGACCGGATTTCTAGAAATTAGTGCACAACCAGAGCGTGGTGAGTTTCAGATCTCCCACCGACAATGAACTATCCCTAGAAGAAATGCACAATATCCTAGGGGGAAAGGGAGCAGTTATGGAAATCGGATTTATTGGTCTTGGCAAAATGGGCATGAATATGGTGACTCGGCTTCGGCAGGGTGATCACCGTGTGATTGCATTTGATCACTCACAAGACCTCATCAAACAAGCGGAGGGCACCGGCGCGGTCGGAGCCTCCTCATTGCAAGAACTCATTTCGAAACTCGCCAAACCGCGCGCCGTATGGGTGATGGTGCCATCTGGTGCGCCGACCGAAGAAACCATTCAAACCCTGGCAGGCATGCTAGACCCCGATGACGTCATCATCGATGGCGGCAATACCAAATTCCACGACGACGTGCGCCGTGCCGCTGAATTGAAACCCATGCAGATTCATTACGTGGATGCTGGCACCAGCGGGGGCATTTGGGGATTACAGATAGGGTATTGTTTGATGGTGGGCGGAGATACAAACATTGTCAATCGACTTGGACCAATTTTCACCACGCTGGCGCCAGAAGATGGCTGGGCTCATGTCGGTGCTCACGGCGCTGGACATTACGTCAAAATGGTGCACAATGGGATTGAGTACAGCATGATGCAAGGCTATGCCGAAGGCTTTGAGCTCATGTCCAAAAGCGATTACAACCTAGACCCCCCCAACATTGCTGATCTGTGGATGCATGGCAGCGTGGTCCGATCATGGCTGTTAGAACTCGGAGCCAGCGCTCTTAAAGACGATCCGAAGTTAGAAAAGCTCAAAGGATATGTTCAAGATTCCGGCGAAGGTCGCTGGATGCTGCTGGAAGCGCTCGACAAGGATGTCCCCGTACCCACATTATCCACGGCTCTCTTCACCCGATTCCGATCACGGCAGGAAGAGTCTTTTTCTGAGAAAATGCTCGCGGCGCTTCGCAATGCGTTTGGTGGACATAGCGTCAGAAAGTAATGGGCCAGTTGAAAATAGTGGGCCTGTTGAATATTTCAC
>CAYMQW010000136.1:2754-6433 GCA_964392595.1 uncultured Nitrospiraceae bacterium | reverse complement strand
GTGCGTCGAAGCGGTCGAGAGTAGCTCCATGTCTGCACCAGTGCTCTACTCTACCAAATGAGCATCCCTCGTGACGATCGCTAATCTCGGACAGGCTCCGAGTGTTTTTGACTAACCCCAGAGCTATACGATAACGTCGGCTTTTACAGAAAAAAACCCCGACATCGAGTTGTTCCAACATGCCTGATTATTTCATCACCTGGATTCATCTGATTGCCGCCGTGACCCTTATGGGTGGGTTGGTCTTCTCCCAGTTTGTCCTGAACCCAGCAGCGCAACAGGACCAATCCGACAAAAAATCCAAAGAAGTGGTGCGATTAGCAGGCCGTCGTTTTCGAACCATCGCGTGGGTTTGTTTAATTACGTTGATCTTGACCGGTTCGTATCAAATGCTGAACGAAAGCGGATCTGCTCGAATAGAAACAACCTGGGGCGTGGTCTTGATGCTCAAAATATTTCTGTTTGTCATTACCTTTGGACTGATCCTTATCCACGACTTCATTATCGATCCCTATGCGCCCCCGTTAAAGAAAACCACAAATCCCTCTTCACCAGCATCCTCTTCCCATGCCGACAATTTGCAAAAAGCCATCATCCTCATGACGTTTGCCGTCCTGCTCGTGGCTTCCTACCTGACGACGATATAAGTCAAAAACCAGACCTGAAAACTTGGACAATCCAACCGTGGAGGTTTTGGGCTGCAGGTGCCAGATGTGATGAGGTGAGGGTATTTACTCTTGCTTCATCACCCCCAACGGCCGCTCTCCTAAAACGCGAAAGGTACTGAGGAAGCCGAAGATCACCGCGCTGGTGATGGCGAATGATTGCACAATCCGTTGCCGTGTGCTGCTAATGGCTTTGACGATGGCGGTTTCATACAACATGATCCTTGAAATCTCGGTCATTGTCACCGAATTTTCAATGTTAGAATTGAGATGGCCATCCAGCGTCTTCAACATACTCATGCAGTTTCTCACCTGCTCACACACAACCCGGTCGTTGCCATTTTAGGTGCACGTCAGATTGGCAAAACCACGTTAGCCAGACACCTGGCGGACCTTCGCCAAGGACCATCCACCCACTTCGATTTGGAACACCCATCGCATCTGGCACGCCTTGCCGATCCCATGCTGGCCCTGGGAAATCTTCGTGGCCTGGTTGTTTTAGATGAGATCCAACGTTACCCTGGTCTTTTCCCGATCCTCAGAGTGCTGGCTGACAGACCACGAATCAAGACCCGCTTTTTGGTGTTAGGGATTGCCTCTCCCACATTGCTCCGGCAAGGCTCCGAATCCCTCGCGGACCGCATTGCGTTTTATAACCTTCCCGGGTTTTCTCTTAGCGAAGTGGGGCACAAAAAACTCGAAACCTTGTGGGCCGTGGAGGGTTTCCTCGATCGTTTTTGGCTCCCGCGGCCACAGACAGTTTGGCGTGGCGACTGGCTTTTATTCAGACGTTTCTTGAGCGAGACCTTCCGCAGCTTGGCTTTTCGATTCCCGCCAGAACGCTCCACCGCTTTTGGTTGATGCTTGCTCATTATCACGGACAAATTTGGAATGCGTCGGAGTTTTTCAGGTCATTCGGAGTGGCGGATACCACGGTCAGAAACTATTCCTGCCTCAAGACCGCAAGTGGCGGTTCACCCAAGACGCGGAAGGTGCTGAGGAAGCCGACGATCACGGCAAGGCCTATCGTAGCGAACAGGCTCCAGCCGAGAACCGTTGGTTGAAACGCCCAAGACAAATCCATAAAAAAGTGTAGGATGGCCCAGGACAGGACACTGGCAAGGCCTACCCCGATTAGGCCCGCTAGGCCACCAACTATTGCAAACTCGATGGCGAACGATTGCACAATCAGTTGCCGTGTACCGCCAATAGCTTTGAGAATGGCGGATTCATACAACCGGCGGTATCGCGTCGAAGACAAGGCTGCGACCATCACGACTGCCCCGCTGATGAGGCTAAAGAAGGCCATGCCTTGAATGGCCCAGGCTAATTGCTCCAGCAAGCGTGCGACGTTGGCCAACACATCCCCAATTTTTATGGCTGTGACATTGGGCAGTGCCCTAACAAGGGCTTGTTGAAGAGGTATTTCCTCATCAGGGTTGACCTTTGCTGTGGAGATATAGGTCAGCGGCGCACCTTCCAACGAGCCGGGCGAGAGAATCATAAAAAAGTTCGTGGAAAAACTGCCCCAATCCACCTTCCGCGTACTTTCCACTACAGCGGACAGGGGAGCTCCTTGAATGTCAAATTCTACCGTTGTGCCCAAACCCAGGCCGAGTTTTCTGGCCGCTTCATTTTCCACGGACAGGTGAATGGCTGCACCGTCTGAGTTGGCCTGAACGTAGGGTTGCTGGTTGGTTGCCCACCACTGCCCTTTCACCACAGTGTTGTCCCTGGGAAGGCCAGATAACTCAGTCAGCACATATTCACGAGTGAAATACCACCCATTACGCTTGCCCTTGTGCTCCTCTGGATTGATGGCTTTTCCATCAATGGCCCCGATTCTTGAACGAACCACTGGGGTCAGCTTGTAGGTCGCAGTTGGCGTTTGTGTTTTAATGATTTGCTCAAATTGGCCCTGTTGATCAGGCTGGATATCAATAAAAAAGAACGTCGGCGCATCTTCGGGAATGCGATCCCCGATCGCGGCTAGCAGCGACGCTTTCACCAACGCCACCGTTACAATGACCATTACGCCGATGCCGATGGATACGGCCATGCCCATGGTGTAATTCCCTGGACGTTGTACGCTGCCGAATGCTTGCCGAACGACCAACGATCTTGGCCGTGGCAATTTTCGTAAACCTTTGAGCAGTAGCCACACCCCAAACTGAAGAATGACTAACGCTGCGGCAAAGGCAAGGATAAACACGAACCCCAAGGAGACGGAACGTGCTTGCCACATGGCGAGTAGCATGAGTCCCATCCCAATGATGAGACTGGTCAGGAGCCGCTGTCGGTCTTTCCAGAATCTCAATAGCGGCACCCCTAGTGTTGTCCAAAAGGAGGTGTGTTGAGTCGAGGCAAAACCTTGATCCACTTCTCGCCGAAACACGATTGCCGGAGGAATCGTTCGGATATTCAGCAAAGGCCACAAGGTAAAGAAAAGTGTCGTGGCCACGCCTAGGATGAAGCCTTTGACTAATGGCAAGAGCGTGACGGTCGTGGGGAATGGGATAGAAATAAGTCCACCTACTAACAAGGGAATCCCCATTTGTAATCCCATACCCATTAGTGCGCCGATGAGGCTTCCCACGCATCCCATGAGCACGCTCTGTCCAATGTACATGCGCATGATGAGTCCGGAATCTGCCCCTAAAGTTTTGAGGATCGCTATCGTTGTCATTTTTTGTTTCATGAACCCGTGAATGGTACAGGCAATGCCAATTCCCCCCACGAATAGCGCGGTCAGGCCGATCAGTCCCAAATAGGTGGTGAGCTGATCTAAAAATCTTCGAATGCGAGGTTGCGCCTCACGAAACGACGACACCCGTGGCCCCTCTTTGGCCAACCGTCCTTGCAACTCTCCAAGAAGCGGTCCAAGGGATAGGGACTCCGGGACACGAAGGAGGTATCGCTGGCGAATGCGGCTCCCGACTTGCACTAAATCCGTGGCATTTAAAGCCTCCTCAGAAATCATCACACGAGGCCCCAAGCTAAAGGCACTGGCTACA
>CAYMQW010000136.1:0-2744 GCA_964392595.1 uncultured Nitrospiraceae bacterium | reverse complement strand
TCAGGTTCTTTGATCAATATCCCCTTAACCTCGAACCAAGCTTGCCCGATTTTGATATGCGATCCGACTTCTATGCCTAAGGTGATGAGTAGAGATTCTTGGACCACGATTCCAAAGCAAGGCCCAAGGTAAGGATTCTTTGGACAGGTTGTCGCAGGGGAGATCAATGTGTGAAGCGGCTGCGGGGGAGACACCACAACTTGGCCGTAGAGCGGATAGTTTGATTCCACCACTTTGAGTTCAACGAGTTGCGTGGATCGAAGGGAGAGATTTTTTCCTTTCCCCTCGTTTTTCTCTACCTCTTGCACGGCAGACATTCCAACCAGTTCCCGAACATGAGTCACTTCTATCTTGCGCTTTTCTAAAGAGGCCAATACCTCTTGCCCGGAATCACCCAAGGGACGGGCAAGCCGAATCTCCACATCGCCTCCCAATAAACTTTTGGCATCTCCCAGGATTATGCCTTCCACATTCGTCGCAAACAGCTCCATGCCCACCACTGCTCCAACTCCAATAGCCACGCACACCAAAAAAAATACAAACTGGTGCCAACTGCCTCGCGTTTCTCGCCAAGCCATTTTGAGTGAAATGGGTATTCTGTGGTGACGCATGGGGAATTTACGAGGCCTGAGATTGATCTGATGCCATCATGCCATCATGCAGTGTGATGATCCGTTCCATGCGTTCGGCGAGCGTTGAATCGTGGGTCACCAAAACCAGCGTACTTCCCTGGTCACGATTCAAGTTGAGTAGCAGATCAATCACCATCTGACCCGTGGTACTATCCAAATTGCCAGTGGGTTCATCGGCCAGGAGTATTGGAGGACGGCAGGAAAAGGCTCGGGCCACGGCAACCCTCTGCTGTTCTCCGCCTGAAAGTTGGGTGGGGTAGTGGCCATGGCGATCTTGTAGGCCCACAGCCTCTAACAACTCCTGGGCACGAGCATTCGCGAAGGGGTCACTGCTTAGCTCTAAAGGAAGGGCGACATTTTCTAAGGCCGTCAATGTCGGAATGAGATGGAAGGATTGAAAAATATATCCAATGTTTTGTCGTCGAAAGTGGGCAAGTTGATATTCCGACCATCCAGTAATCTCTTGGCCATTTAAATGGATAGACCCACTAGTCGGTTTGTCTAACCCGGCCATGAGCCCAAGCAACGTAGACTTCCCGCTTCCCGAAGGCCCCACGATTGCCACCATTTGTTTCTGCGGCACCTCAAAGGTCAGTCCTTTGAGAATAGAAACCACATGCCCTCCGGCTTGTAGCTGCATGGTCAGTTGGTCAACACAAATCATAATAGGTCTAGGTTGTTGTGGAAAAATTCAGGATGTTTGGGAGTCAATGAATAATGTGAAGCTTGCTCAATCGCAGGCGGTAAGACCTATTGTAATCAGCATACGATGCTGCCGCTATACGATCAAGAGCGAAAGCTTTCGATACATCTGTCATTCCCGACATCATTTATCGGGAACCCAGGTTGAGTTTGTCTTTGACGGGGGTAGGTTTTAGGGATAGATATGTTGAGGAATTATTTTATCCAGGGTTTCGCCCCTGCAGACGAGACACTTTTGTTTCGGAAAAAGACCAAAAACCATTTTTGCCTGTGCGCGGCCTCCGGGTGAACTCCGCCTCGCAAGAAAGCGGGTCGAGGATTTCCCGTAGATCTAAATCCATCATGGACTGGTCTCTTGCCAGTTTTCCTTGTAATCCGCACAGTCACTTCATGCCAAAGAAACCACAGCAATTGGTCATTCCTATAGAGCGGATCGCCAGCTCAATTTAGGGCACCTCTAAAAACCGTCATTTTCCGTGATGGCGACGTCAGCTGCGTGCTCAAATCCTCATGTATTCGCCCATACACTCCGGTTTTCCGCGCGCGGCTTCCTTGCCCTCACGAAAAATGCCTGGTTTTTAGAGGTGCCCTTTACTTAATCCGAGGCAAAAAGGTAATGCTCGATCGTGATCTGGCTAACCTCTATAGCGTGAAGGCTATTGCGTTGCGACAACAAGTCAAAAGGAATATTGACCGTTTTCCTGACGATTTTATGTTTCAACTCACTGATGTAGAGGTAGCAATCTTGGTATCACAAAATGTGATACCTTCCCGAAAAGTCCTCGGTGGGACACTTCCTTATGCTTTCACACAGGAAGGCGTTGCAATGTTATCAAGCGTTCTCAGAAGTAAACAAGCCGTATTGGTAAACATCAATATCATGCGGACCTTTGTCCGAATGCGGGAATTGCTAGCAACGAACAAAGAGCTTGCAAGAAAAGTAGAAAAACACGACAAAGAAATTGCTGCCCTGTATGACTACCACCAAAAGCTCTTAGAACCAACCAAATCTCCAAAACGACGAATCGGCTATATTCGCCATAAGGGATAAGGCAATCCCTCCCCATGCCATCATTGACGCATTCAGTTTGTAGGGTGAGTACCGCCAAACATTAATTTTTATGCAGGGTTTCGGCCCTGCTCGACGAGGTCCCTTCGACAAGACTTCAGGGCAGGCCTGTTGTTTCGGCAAAAGGATCCAAAACCATTTCCGCCCGTACGCGGCTCCTCTGACTCAGACAGGCCTTTGAGTCCCTCCGCCTCCGTTCCGAATAAGATGGCGAGGGAACTTGTTCCGAGGTGCAAAGCCACCTCTCCACTCAAACAGCCTTCGCCAAAAAAGTCGATTCGGAACTCCAGCTCCGCCGCACCCAACGCGGGTGAGCTACTCATGAAATAATCCTAGAAACG
>CAYMQW010000135.1:0-6468 GCA_964392595.1 uncultured Nitrospiraceae bacterium | reverse complement strand
CCTTCAGCCAGAGTGTGAAGGTAAAGGATACCAATATCTATACTATATTAACAATACCACATTTCTTGATATTTGCCGTTCAGGGATTTGCAGTTCACAGCGTTGGGCGCAGCGGAGACGGAGTCCCGAATCGTCCTCTCGGCGAGGGCTGCTTGAACAGAGCGAATTCCCTCACCATCTTATTCGGGGCGGAAGCGGAGGCACCCGCAGGGACGCGCACAGGCAAAAATGGTTTTGGTTCCTTTTGCCGAAACAAAAGGGACTCGCCGCGTGGGGGCGAAGCCCCACTAAAATAATTCTTACAAGAAATCTGGCAAAAGAGGAAGGCCCAGAGCGGAAGCAGAAAACCTGGACCCCCGATAGGGGTGTAATTCCAAAAGCCTTGTCCACCTGGAAAATTGTGAAGAATGATGAGGCATGATAAAATCATGACCAGTGATGCCTATGATAGGGAAACGTCTTATTCACTACGGATCACGCATGACGGTTTTCGGATCATGACTTCTTACCCATTTACCCATTCTTTTTCTCCAATACGCCTCACGTTTTATGAATGGCGTCTTGCGAGGGACGAACAATATTTTTTATTCAGGGCTGTCCGGGTTAGGGCCAGTGATAGTTCCTGATCCTATGTATTTAGTGATATAGATGGATGGGAGGGCTGCTCCTTGTTACATCCCACTTCAATGATGACCATCGTGGCATTCGTGGTAACGGTGAGTGTTTTTCCCACCATCACGAATGCCGCCACAGCCCCCCCACTCAGTCCCGTCCCGAATGCGACGTTTCAGAAATTAGATGGAACGCCCATTGCGTTGCCTGACTTGAAGGGAGCTGTGGTGCTCATCAATTTCTGGGGCACGTGGTGTGGGCCTTGTCTTCAAGAAATCCCACACCTTGTGCGTCTATCACATCAGTTGAAAGCCAAAGGGCTGGAAGTGGTAGGCATCGTCCTGGACTCGGGATCCCCCAACGATATTCAAGCCTTCATGTCGGAGCATGGAATGGACTATGCCGTGTGGATGGGTGAGCTTGCTATGGTTAAAAACCGTTTCCATGTCATGGGCTTTCCAACAAGTTTGCTGATTGACAGTAAAGGGTTGATCCACAAACGGTACTTTGGACCACACACGGAAGAGGTGTTTAAACAGGACGTGGAATCCCTACTGGAATAAACGGGATTGGCTATGGGAAAACTCGATTCCGTTGAGCGCTGCTGTATACGCCTGAAGGAGTGAATAATCATGAATCGTTTTCGAAAGAGTCTGATTGCGAAATTTCTGACGATAGCCGTGGGTATAGGCCTCTCGCTTGTGCCCATGAACACCAGTGCGGCCGAACCCAAACACCTCCTATCCACGAACGCAGTAAAATCAACGGGCAATCTATTGGCTGGCGAAACCAGCCCCTACCTACGAGAAGCGTCAGAGCAACCAGTTCACTGGCGCCCCTGGGGTCAAGCGGCATTTCAGCAAGCACAAGACGAAGATAAACCCATCCTCCTGGATATCGGTGCTGTCTGGTGTCACTGGTGTCACGTGATGGACATGGAGTCGTATGAAAATCAGGAGATTGCTCATCTCATCAACCAGAATTTTGTCGCGATCAAAGTGGATATGGATGAGCGACCGGATATTGACCGTAGATATCAAGAAGCTGTCCAGGCCTTAACAGGCCGTGGTGGCTGGCCCCTGACCGCGTTTCTTACATCCGAAGGCCAGGTCTTTTTTGGTGGCACCTATTTCCCGCCGACCACGCGTGGGAGACGAACAGGCCTGAAGCAGCTCCTGCCTGAATTGGTGAGGGTGTACACAGTGGGTAAGGCTCAAGTGCAGATCAGTGCGGCACAACTAGCGAGGACCTTAGCCAGCTATGGCGCGCGCGCTGTTCAGAAAGGTCCTGTCTCCGAGGATCTCGTGCGGTCTGTGACCACGAGTATGGCTATGGAGTTTGATCCCGTGAATGGTGGCTTTGGCACCGGCGCGAAATTTCCCTCGGGGAGCGCGATTGAGTTGGCGTTGGCGACGCACTTTGTCAATCAGGATCCGAAGATGCTGGAGATTGCCACCAAGACGTTGGATGCTATGGCGAATGGCGGGGTCTACGATCACATCGGTGAAGGGTTTTTCCGGTATGCCACTGACCCGCAATGGACCGTTCCCCATTTTGAAAAAATGAACTACGACAATGCAGAACTCTTGATGAATTATTTACACGCCTATCAGGCCACAGGGAATGTGTTGTATCGAGAGATCGCCAAGGGAATCATGATCTATGTCAATGGCGTGCTATCGAATCAAGACACCGGTGGGTTTTATGCTCATCAGGATGCCGACATGACGCGGGAAGACGATGGAGACTATTACACGTGGACGGTTCAGGAAGTGCGGCAGGCCCTCCCCCAAGATGAAGCAAAGGTCATTCTCCGTTACTACGACATTCAAGCACTGGGGGAGATGCGGGAGAACCCTGCCAAAAATGTCCCGTTGATTGCCACCACGCCAGAGGCCATTGCCCAAGAACTAAAGATACCGGCAGACAAAGTTAGAGAACTCATCCGCCATGGCACACAGCATTTATATCAGGCACGCCTGACACGCAAAGCCCCGCTGGTCGATCAGACCATATATGCCGACCGAAATGGGATGTTGATCTCCGCATACCTGGAAGCCTTTCAGGTTCTTGGAGATGAACACGCGAAGACCTTTGCGCTCAAGACGCTTGATCTCTTGCTTCGAACAGGCTTTCGGGAAAAGCAAGGAATGTACCACGCGTATTTTAAAGGGCGGGCACGTGTCACAGGATTGCTCAATGATCAGGTGCGGATGGCCAACGCTTCACTGAATGCGTTTGAAGTCACCGGGGAACCGCGATTTCTGGCAGTGGCCAAGGATCTCATGGATTATACTATCGTCACATTGTGGGACTCACAAACCGGCGGGTTTTTCGATCGTGCCCCTCAGGAACATGCCCTTGCGGTGTTAGGACGACCGGTCAAAAATATCAGTGATAACCCCACCGCTTCCCCTAATGGTATAGCCGCCATCGTTCTCGATCGGCTGGCCTCGCTGACGAATCGCCAAGACTATGCACAGAAAGCCCAAGAAACGTTGGAGGCCTTCGCCTATTCAGCGGAGCGGCAGGGGCGATTTGTTGCCGCTTACGCCCTGGCCGTACATCATCATCTCAATCGTCCCGCTCAGGCAGTGATCATCGGAAAGAAAACCGATCCCAAAACACAGAGCCTCTGGACCGCCGCACTGACAAGCTATCGTCCAGGAAAAATAGTCGCAGTCTATGATCCAACGGAAGTGAAACTAAACCATCTCCCACCAGCCGTCGTCGGAGCCGTCAAAGTATTTGGTATTAAAGGAGAGCCTCGCGCATATGTCTGTGCCGGCGTCACCTGCGCCCCACCTACCACGGACCCGAACGAAGTGGCACTTCTCGTGAACACCTACGGTGTGATTACACCAGACACGAAAAACGTCATTCCGCATTCATAATCCTTCAGCACGAACACTCAACCTATTGTCAGTTCGACCCTTGGGGAAAAATCTCTCGTTCGGCAATCCCCCTCCCTCCTCTGTAGATGAGTTCCTAGACGGACTTGACAGGGGAGATCAAGTAGCTACAATAGCTACCATGAGGTTACGTCATGAGTGCCGTTGGCATTAAAGAATTAAAAAATAGACTGACCCACTACTTGCAACGAACCAAGCAGGGTGAAGAAGTGATTGTCACGGAACGGGGCAAACCTATTGCCCTTCTTCAACCCATCAAAACCGCTGACCAAGCTGTTTCAATCGAAGCTCGCCTCGCTCGGTTGTCTGCTCTTGGCCTCGTCACCCTTCCCGCTCGACGTACCCATAAAAAACCGAAACCGATAAAAATTTCTGGGCCTCCCATTTCTAAAGCTATTCTCGACGATCGCCAGTGATTTATTTCGACACGAGTGCCCTCATTAAAATTTTTGTCCTGGAAAAAGGAAGCGAGCATGCGCTACGCCTTGCTCAAGACCATTTTCCTCTGACAACCGCCTCGATCGCCTATACCGAGATCTATTCTGGATTCAATCGAAGAAAGCGGGAGGGATACGTCTCAGCCAAACAATACACAAAACTCAGCCAGCAATTCCAGGAGCACTGGACCACATATACCCGAATCGAACTCATTGGGGAGGTTCTTGCATTAGCTAGGGTCCTTCTTGAACGGCATCCCCTGCGGGCAATGGATGCGATTCACCTGGCTTCTGCAATGAGCCTCCAAAAAGGTATCCAGGAACCATTGCAATTTGCCGCAGCTGACAATCGACTCTTGGAGGCCGCTTTAGCCGAACATCTTTTGCCCTTGAATATTGAGGCAATAAAAGTTAAGAAATAATCCACATTCCCGATTCAAGAGACAATCAAGGAACCCCTATGGCCAAAAAATACGACGCGAGTGACATTGTTGTTTTAGAAGGCATTGAGCCGGTACGGAAACGGCCGGCGATGTATATCGGCGGGACGGATAAGAATGGGCTCCATCATCTCGTGTGGGAAATTTTGGATAACGGGATTGATGAAGTGATTAATGGGTATGCCACGACAATCGCTGTGGAACTCGACAAAAGTCGTGATGGCATTCGCATTACCGACAATGGACGTGGCATTCCTGTCGACCAGCACAAGAAATACAAAAAATCGGCATTGGAAATTATCATGACCACGCTGCACGCCGGTGGGAAATTCGACCCCGGGAGTTACATTCACTCTGGTGGATTGCACGGTGTGGGCGCATCTGTCGTGAATGCCTTATCGCGCCACTTGGAAGTCACGGTGAAACGCGATGGGCGTGAATGGATGCAATCGTATCAAGCTGGCAAACCCCAAGGCCCAGTCAAAAAAGGTGGGATGATTCGTGGGACCGGCACGTCAGTGTACTTTCGTCCTGATCCGGCCATTTTTGGGAAAAACACAGCCTTTGACCCCACCCTGCTGAAAGAAACCCTTGAGGCCAAATCGTATCTTCACAAAGGGTTGAAGCTGACGTTCAAAGATGGGACCACAGGACACACGCACCAATTTGTGCATGAACAGGGCATCGAAGAATATCTCACCAAGCTCGTCCGCGAGCGAGGCAAAAAACCGACTGCGGACTTTGTGTTTTATTTGGATAAGAAATTAAACGGTGGCGATCACCTCACAACCAATGGTGATGGCTTTGCGATGGAAGTCGCCCTGCAATGGACTGACGAACCCGCAGAGTTTGTGCGCAGCTATGTGAACGGTGTAGCCACAACCAGTGGCGGCACCCATGAATTGGGGTTGCGAGCTGGTATTGTGAAAGCCGTCCGCAATTACATGGACACACACAACCTCACCCCGAAAGGCCTCAGCATTCAGGCTGAAGATATCCGAGAGGGATTGGCCTGTGTTATGAGCGCGCTTATTTTACATCCTCAATTCCAAGGACAAACGAAAGAACGCCTGAACAATCCAGAAGTTCAAGGATTCGTAGACAATGTGATTCGACCCTCTTTGGAAAATTTTCTGCATAAAAATAAGACGATTGCCGAAACCTTGGTGGGTCGTATGATCTTAGCCGCCCGCGCCCGCGAGGCCTCACGCGAAGCCTCGAAGGCGGTGATGCGAAAATCCGCCGTGAGTCATCGCCTGAACTTGCCCGGAAAACTCACTGATTGCCAAAGCACGGATCCTGGGATCAGTGAGCTGTTTATCGTAGAGGGGGATTCCGCCGGTGGCACGGCAAAACAGGGCCGCGACTTAAAAACCCAAGCGATCCTTCCCATTCGAGGCAAGGTGCTCAACACCGAAGAACTCACCCTCAGCAAAGTGATCGAGAACAAAGAACTCGCGGATTTAGTGAAGGCACTTGGCTGTGGGATTGGGAAGGATTTTGATCTCAAGAAACTACGGTATCACAAAATCATTTTGCTCATGGATGCGGATATTGACGGCTATCACATCAGCACCTTACTTCTCACGTTTTTCTTTCGGCATGCATCAGAACTGATCAAACATGGGCACGTGTATATTGCCCAACCCCCCTTGTACCGCATTGATATTGGAAAAGACGTGCATTGGGCAGGATCGGATGAAGAAAAAGTACGCATTCTTTCTGAAGCCCGAAGTAACGCCAAACCGACCATTAGCCGATTCAAAGGTCTCGGCGAAATGTTCCCACAACAATTGAAAGAAACCACCCTCAATCCCGCCACGCGACAACTCCTCAAAGTCGAAGTGCATGATGAACTCCACACCGACCGCACCTTCCATGACCTCATGGGCAAACGCACTGAAGCTCGCTACGAGTTTTTGATGGCGAATGCCACGCTTGCGGATAATCTCGACGTGTAAAATTCGTGAAGCGTAAAGAAAGAATCAGCCAGTAGACTCTTCCCCCACGCATCACACTTCACGACAGTGCCATTTATTAGATGCAGGGTTTCGCCCCTGCAGACGA
>CAYMQW010000134.1:0-6470 GCA_964392595.1 uncultured Nitrospiraceae bacterium | reverse complement strand
CGGAATGGGCGCGATCTATCCAGCCATGGCAAATTCTATCTTCGCGTTGTGCGCGCTTGGCTATCCCACGACGCATCCCCTCATTGCCAAAGCCTTGCTTGAGATTGAAGCCTTGGAGGTGGAAACCCCCGTGACTGAAAATGGGCAACGGGTTGATCGATTGCATGTGCAACCTTGTCATTCCCCGGTCTGGGACGTAGCCTTAACCTTGAATGCGCTTATTGAACGAGGACTTCCTTTGGATCATCCTGTTCTGACCAACGGTGCGGACTGGTTGCGTTCCTGTCAAACGTCGTCCAACGGTGATTGGATTGTCTCCTCACCCTCAGCCAAGCCCGGGGGATGGTATTTTCAATTTGAAAATGAATGGTATCCCGATGTTGATGATACCGCTGCCGTGGTCACAGCCTTGACGAAACTCACTCCCTATCATCCTGCTGACTCCGAAGATGCGATTAGCCGAGGGTGCCAATGGGCATTGGCTATGCAAAGTTCGAATGGGGGGTGGGGTGCCTATGACAAGGACAATGACCGACTAATTTTCAATAAAATTCCCTTTGCCGATCATCAGGCGTTGCTTGATCCGCCCACTGCCGATTTGACCGGGCGCTGTCTTGAGATGCTTGGAACCTTAGGCTACGACCAATCCCACCCTGCGGTGGCCCCGGCTTTGAAATTTCTCAGAAATGAGCAGGAAGCCGATGGCAGTTGGTATGGCCGTTGGGGCGTGAATTATTTATACGGCACCTGGTGTGTGTTGGCTGGCCTTGAGGCTATCGGTGAAGACATGTCCGCACCCTGGATTCAAAGGGCCGTGGTGTGGCTGGAGTCAAAACAGAATGTCGATGGCGGTTGGGGCGAGTTGTGCATGTCGTATGCTGATCCGTCCTGGTCTGGCGAAGGTGAAAGTACGGCTTCCCAAACGGCTTGGGCGTTGATGGCGTTACTGGCGGCTGGGGTCGCCGATTCTTTGAATGTTGTGCGGGGGGTGAACTACTTGCTCCGTCATCAGCAAGGTGATGGGACGTGGCATGAACCGTTTCATACAGGAACCGGTTTCCCACGTGCATTCTATCTTCGGTACCATGGATACTGTAAATATTTTCCCATGTGGGCGCTGGCGATGTATCGGAATGTCCGAAGCCATGGCCACACACGAGCCACCGAGTTACGCCACGCAGCACAACTAGCCAGAAGTCAGTAACGATTCTTGCGCGAACCCTAACGTCTCGCGATTTTTGCAATCGCCATACTCTTACAATCCTTATCACGTCTGGAGCGCCTCCTGCATAGGATCGTCATTTTTTCTGCCACTCGTTGGGAATGTCACGCTATACAACGAGCGTTGCCCGGAGGTCGAGTCACAAAAATAGGGGGGGTTTGCTGTTATACGGCGGAAGCCTCACAGGTCTCTGTCACATTGATTCAGACTGGTGTGGGGATTCAGAACGCTCTCACAGTCGGTGGAAAAGTGTTGGGCGCTAGTCAATGGGACTTGGCTATTTCCTCTGGGTTTGCCGGGGCGCTTATTCCCTCATGCATTGGCGCTCTTGTTCTTCCCAATACCGTAGTATTGAAACCTCTCGATATGGCTGAACGTGTAGGGTTGTCGCCTTTTCCCTGTAGTGTAGAATATCATCGGATTGTCAGTCAGGTTGTCGAGATGATTCAGCCTCACCTGGTTTCTGGTGTATTGGTGACAGTTCCGTGGATTGTGTGGTCGGTGACTGAGAAGCGTGCTCTTGCCGAGACATTTCAAGCTAGTGCCCTTGATATGGAAAGTGCCGGGATTGCCGAGAAGGCGACTGAACAGAAAATTCCGTTTCTCGTGATTCGAACGGTCTCCGATCTCAAGGATGAGAATCTGCCGGAGGAGTTTAATCTTTTTCTTTCCCCGTCAACGTGGGTGTTAGGGGTGTGGCGAATTATCAGTCAGCCTGCGAGTTGGACCAAGGTGTTTCAGTTGCGACAACACATGAAGGTGGCCTCTCGGCAACTCACAAGTTTTTTTGATACGTTTTTTCTCTATCTGGGACAACAAGAACATAACTCGTCTCAAGGGTGATTCTTGCGCGAACCCTAAGGACCAGCATGCCTTGGACCATTGGTATGGCCAACGCACAGTAGCCCTTATTCGAAATGTGGGGCACTACAATAGTTCTGTTTCTCGTCAAAGCCCTCGCTTGGGCGGTCTGTCCTCCCTTTCGGGTTGACCAGGCTATCGAATAACTGTATTTCATCGATTTTACGTCCTCGTTTGTTGTGGCCCTCCGAGACTCCTGAAGTTTTCCCCATCTCTGACTGGGTGGCGATGCTGAAACATGGTAAAATTTTTGCCATGGCGCATTCGAAGGAATTTCTCACTACAAAATATCCAGCGGGACGAGGATGTATTTTCGTGAAGGAGTAATCTGTCGCCTGGTAGTGCATGGGAGGCCCTACGATCTGGTGAGACGATTCAAGATCTAGAAGCTGGCATTGACATTGAACACGTCATGAGACATTTCATTCATGGCACGTGGAATAAGGGATCTCAGGGTATTCGGACATATTATTGACCTTTCATAGGAAGGAAATATGCAATGAGCCACGCGTGGTATGACCAGGTCACTTCTTTTTGCAGAGGGACGCGTCTTTCCGTTTTGTCGTTGCAAGTGTGCCTGTTGGTCTTGTTCATGCATCAAGGCTCTGTGTTGGCCGTAGAATCGGGTTCAGCAACCGAAGCGATCAAGGGAACGATCAATCAGGTGTTAATAATTCTTGGTGATGAAAAATTCAAACAACCTGAGTATGCCGATGAAGGTCGCGCAGCTCTGGAACAGGTGATGGCCCAACGGTTTGACTATGAGGAAATGGGCAAGCGCACGCTAGGCCGTGAATGGAAAATGTTGAACGTGACCCAGCAACATGAGTTCGTCGAGTTATTCCAACAATTTCTGTCGAATACATATGCCGGAAATGTTGATGGATTCACAGGAGAGCAAGTGGAGTATATTAAGGAACGTCGGAAAGGGAAATTCGCGGAGGTCCAGACGAAGGTCATTTCGAAAAAGCTTACCGTACCGATTGATTATCGCCTTCTGAAGAATTCTAACTCATGGCGTGTCTATGATGTGGTTATCGACGGAGTCAGCTTGGTCAAGAATTTCCGTGGACAGTTTTCCCGGATCATCAAAGCGACTGGATTTCAGGGCCTCCTAGAAAAACTTCGTTCTAAAACCGCTAAAAAAACAGCGAAATAATTTCTCTTCTCCGTCATCGGCTAATGTTATGAGGTTTCCATGGGCTTGTTTGTTGGGGTTGGGCGTGGGCCTGTTCCTGCCTATATCCGGATATTCATATTCGCTCGATTCAAAAGAAGTTGGCTACCCAGCGTCTCTCAAAAATCAGCTACAAGAATTACAGCAGGCACATTTATCGTCACCAGAAAATCTCGATCTGTTGATACAATTGGCCAGCACCTACCTTGATGCGGGCGATGATTTGTACAGCGAGACATCCAAGCGATTGGAGGCGTACAAAGCAGGAGCGGATTTTGCCAACCAAGCGTTGGCTCTCAAACAGCAGCACGCCCATGCTCATTTTCTCTATGCGGCCAACCTTGGTCATATTGCTCAGCTTCAAGGGGTTTTGGTTTCGGCCTTCCTCATTCGAGAAATTATAGGGCATGTTGAACAATCCATTGAATTAGCGCCAACGCATGCCTCAGCCTTGCATATGATGGGAATGATCCTTGATGGCTTGCCGTGGTTTTTGGGAGGAGATGCGGAAGGATCCATTGTGTATGTGGAGCGGGCCGTTGCCGCTGATCCTTACTATACCCATGCTCGTTTAAATTTAGGAAAATTGTATTTGAAGCAAGGCCGAGTACAAGCGGCAAAGGAACAATTGTTGTTGGTCACCAACACGCAATCGCCCCGTGGATCTTATGCGTGGTCTCACCATCATAACCCGGAAGCGTTAAGCCTTCTCAGGGATTTGGAGGCTCAGGGGGAGAAACCATAAGGCCTTTAAGTTGGGGGGGCGGCAGCCCTGTGTAGCCTCGGTGTTTTGACGTTGGCTATGCCATGGTGTTTTCTTGACAGTCGAACATAAGTGTGCGAAGTTTAAGTGTTTTGATCTAGCATTCTTGGCAATTCCCACCTGATTGAAATTCCGAAAAGAGGTACTGAGTATGTCTTTCCTAAATAAGATCGATAGCCCTGCTGATCTTAAAAAACTGACTCCTGAAGAATTGCCACAGCTTTGCGAAGAAATTCGTCAGGAGATTATTCCGGTGATTGCCAATGTCGGAGGTCACCTTGCCTCCAATTTGGGTGTGGTTGAGCTGACGGTTGCTCTGCATTATTTGCTGAATACACCGGAGGATCTCATTGTCTGGGATACGAGTAATCAAGCCTATACCCACAAGCTGTTGACCGGTCGTCGTGAACAGTTTCATACCATTCGCCAGTTCGGCGGGATGAGCGGGTTCTGTAAACGCGAAGAGAGTTCGTATGATACCTTTAACGCGGGTCACGCTGGAACTGGTGTGTCGGCTGCCGTTGGGTTTATGGAAGCCCGTGAGCAAAAAGGGCAGTCGCATAAGGTCGTGTGCGTGGTCGGGGATGGGGCGCTGACATCGGGGTTAACGCTGGAAGGGCTGCAGCAAGCGGGAGATTTGCATAACGATCTTGTGGTGATTCTTAATGACAACCAGATGTCGATTTCCAAAAATGTTGGAGCGATCTCCGCGTATCTCAATCGAACAATCACTGGCGAATTTTATGCCAAACTTAAAGAAGAGACCTCACAGCTCTTGGGCTCCATTCCTAAAATAGGGGAGCCGGTCAAGAAACTGGCCTTTCGTGCGGAAGAGTTGGCCAAGGGTTTGGTCTTGCCAGGACTGCTTTTTGAGGAATTAGGGTTTCGCTATGTTGGTCCCCTGGAAGGCCACAATTTTGAGCACCTCTTGCCAATGTTGGAAAATGTCCTCAAGCTTAAAGGGCCGACCTTATTGCATGTTGTCACCAAAAAGGGTTTGGGCTACGAACCGGCCATGAAGAATCCTGTGTGGTTTCATGCCTGTTCGCCATTTGATATTCAGACAGGACAGCCAAGGAAGAAGTCTTCCAAGCCCTCCTATAGTTCCGTGGCGATGGGAACCTTAGTGAAACTGGCCACAGAAGATAAGCGGATTGTGGCCATTACCGCCGCCATGTGTGAAGGCACCGGTTTGAGTGCTTTCGAAAAAGCCTTTCCTGATCGGTTGTATGACGTAGGTATTGCCGAGCAACATGCCGTGACGTTTGCCGCTGCATTAGCAGCCCAGGGGATGCGTCCGGTCATTCCGATCTATTCCACCTTTCTTCAAAGGGCGTATGACCAGGTGGTTCATGATGTGGCCACGCAAAACCTTCCCGTGACGTTTTGTATTGATCGGGGTGGATTGGTAGCAGAAGATGGCACCACACATCATGGGGCATTTGATTTTGCGTATCTTCGCCATGTGCCCAACATGACGATTATGGCGCCAAAGGATGAAAATGAATTGCAGCATATGATGAAAACCTGTTTAACGACCAACGGGCCGACTGCGGTTCGTTACTCCCGAGGATCGGTGGTAGGGGTGCCCATGGATCCTGAGCCTGAACCCTTGCCACTGGGAAAAGGCGAATTGTTGCAATCGGGTCATGATATTGCCCTTGTGGCAATTGGGATCACCGTCCATAAAGCCGCCGAAGCTGCGGAACGATTAGAACAGGAAGGCATTTCAGCGGCGGTCATTAACGCTCGGTTTGTGAAACCGTTGGATGGCGAGCTCATCCGGGAGGTTTCCCAGCGGGTCAAATGTTTGTTAACGATTGAAGAGTCTTCACGAATGGGCGGATTCGGCTCAGCGGTTCTGGAGTTTCTCTCCGATGAAGGGATTATCAATTTGCCAACCAAATGTCTTGGCTTGCCGGATTGGTTTATTGAGCAGGGACCACAGGATTTACTCCGTGAAAAATACGGGTTAACCGCAGATGGTATTTACCAACAGGCCAAACTATTGCTCGCCAAGGTCTCGACCCAACCCGAACTGACTTCACTGTCTTAACGGGGCGTTCCACATGCACATTACACGGCGTCAGACCAAGTCCATCCAAGTCGGTTCTGTCAAAATTGGTGGTGGGGCTCCCGTCTCGGTTCAATCCATGACGATCCCTCACCCCCGCGATGTGAAAGCGACGGTGGAGCAGATCCACCAGCTTGAACAAGCTGGTTGCGAATTGGTTCGGGTTGCCGTCCCTGATGATGAGGCGGCCAATGCCTTATCTTCGATTAAATCACAAATCTCCATTCCGCTCATTGCCGATATTCACTTTGACCATCGACTGGCTTTAACCGCTGCGAAAGTCGTGGATTGCGTGAGAATCAATCCTGGAAATATTGGCCCCTGGTGGAAGATGGCCGAAGTGCTCCAGGCTGTGACCGACAATGGAATTCCT
>CAYMQW010000133.1:0-6512 GCA_964392595.1 uncultured Nitrospiraceae bacterium | reverse complement strand
TACGTTGACGACATAAAAACATTATACAGGAAATTTACTTAATTCAACAGCATTGTCTCGGAAGGCCCCCCCCCAGGGCGGAGTCATCTCCCCGCTCTTGGCGAACGTGTACTTGCATGAGGTGGATCGGAGCTGGGCCCGTCCAGAGGTCGGACGCCCTCTCCGAGCGAAGAGCGTGCGGTATGCCGATGATCTGGTGGTGCTCTGTGCGCGGGAGGTGGCTCCGTCACTGACGGTCCTCCGCCACTTGCTGGAGGGATTGGGACTGAAGCTCAACGAGGAGAAACCCAGGGCAGTCAACGCCAGGCAGGACCGGTTTGACTTTCTCGGGTTTTCCTTTGGCCTCAAGCACGGGAGGCACGAGCGGGAAAGTCTACCCGCACGTGGAGCCGTCCCGTCGGTCCATCCAGCGGGCGAAGGCACGCGTGGCCCAGCTGACCGCTCGCCGTCGAACCCCGATTCCGCTCCCGGATGTGGTGAAGACGCTCAACCAGTACGTGCGCGGGTGGGCGGGCCCGCAATAGCTCCAAGGGCTTGGGTCGAGTGAAATGGCAGGTGGCAGAGCGACTGCGGACACCCCGTCGCCAACGGCACAAGCGGAAAAGCCGGGCGGCAGGGTATGCGCAGTTTCCCACGGCCAGGCTCTATACTCGATACGGTTTGTTCAAGCTTCCCACGAGCGCTGGCTGGCAACGGGCGCATGCGTTTTGACGAAGAACATGGGAAAGCCGTGTACGGGGAAACTGTACGCACGGATTGATGAGGGGGCGATGGGAATGGGTGACTGCTGTGGGCCGTGGTAGACGCGTGCGTCGAAGCGGTCGAGAGTAGCTCCATGTCTGCACCAGTGCTCTACTCTACCCTTTATTGACCACTTGAGTGGCGGCGAGGATTCATACAATAAGTGCAATTCCTCAGAGTATCCAAATTAGGTACGATGCTGGGCCGAAACAATCCCTGTCACTGGAGAAACTGCATTCATGAAACACTACCACCATCTATGCAACGAAGAACGGTGGTACATTTGGCAAGCGCGACGGGAAGGGAACACGCAAAAGCAAATTGCTGAAGCCCTTGGCCGTCACCCCTCGACCCTCAGTCGAGTACTCAAACGGAATACCTATGTGCAGTGTCATTTTTATACTTATCACTGGGCCAAGCAGATAGTGAAACATCGCAAACAACACGCGAATCGACAGAAGTCTCGCAAGCTCACGGATGAACTCGCGCACTTGATCACGCAGCTCGTACGACAATACTTACGCCCAGAGCAAGGCAGCGGGTATCTCAAACAGCATCATGCTCTGAGCCTCAGCCATGAAACGATGTATCGGTTCATCTACAGTGAGGCCACCCAAAAAGCAGCATGACAACCATTTCTTCGTCAAGGACGTCGCCATCGCCGCAAGCGCTATGGTTCGGGAGCCCGCACCTCCTGTATTCCCCATCGCAGCTCGATCACAGAACGCCCCAAGAAGTGGACAAGAACGAACGCATCGGAGATTGGGCGTGTGATACGGTGATCGGGCACGCGTCGCAAACGCGTCCTGGTGACGGTGATGGACCGAGTCTCCTTGTATACGGTCTGCTCGCGCGTCTTGAGCCGGTCCGCCCACGTGGTGAGCCAGGCCATCATCCGACTCCTGCGTCCCATCAAGGCGCGCGTGCAGGCCCTCACGTTTGATAATGGGTCAGAATTTGTGAAGCATGAACGGATAGCTCGCGCCCTGGAGGCCACCACGTATTTTGCCCATCCCTATTCCGCTTGGGAGCGCGGTATCAATGGAAATACCAACGGATTCCTGCGCCAGTTTTTCTCGAAGCGAACAGATTTCAGGAAGATATCATGGCAACAGGTGCAGCAGGCTGTCGCCTATCTCAATAACCGTCCTAAAAAAACACGGGGTTATCGAACCCCCAACCAACTTTTCAATAATCACTTTGTCTCGCTTGTGGAGAAATAATTGCAATTACTACTTGAATTCAAGATGGGGGGCGGGAATCGAAACGAAATACTTTTTCAAGAATAGAAATAGAATAGGAACTTGAATTCAAGCATGAACATACGCCATTGCACTAGATCCTAAATCGATGCTAATAGTATTTAAAGCATTAACTGGTCCCCTCCAAATGAACGAAGCACCTCAAGCAAGAATCAATAAGTATCTCAGTGAAGTGGGCTATTGCTCAAGAAGAGCTGCGGACAAGTTGATTGAAGAAGGCCGAGTGACCATCAATGGTGAGGTGCCAGAAATGGGCACGAAAACCAGCGAGGGAGATGAAATACGAGTTGACGGAAAGGTCATCTCTCCCCCTCAAGAAGAATTTGTGTATATTGCCCTCAACAAGCCCGCGGGCATTGTTTGCACCACGGATACGAAAGTAGAAAAGGACAACATCATCGATTTTATCAATTACCCCAAACGTATTTTCCCGATCGGTCGATTGGATAAACCAAGTGAAGGCCTGATCTTCCTGACGAATGACGGTGATATCGTCAACAAAATTCTCAGGGCCAGAAATCACCATGAAAAGGAATATATCGTGACGGTCAACAGACCAGTCACCAAAGAGTTTGTTGAAAAAATGAGTAATGGCGTATCGATTCTTGACACCACAACACGTAAGTGTGAAGTCAAACGGCTCAGTAAGTTCAAATTCAAAATCATTCTTACTCAAGGTTTGAACCGACAGATTAGAAGAATGTGTGAATACTTGGATTATCGGGTCATTCAATTGAAGCGGGTAAGAATTATGAATATCTCGCTAGACATACCCGTTGGCCAATGGCGAGATATCACGGAAAAAGAATTACAGGATATCCACCGTTTGGGTATGTCCTCTTCAAAAACACATAACACCTAACGATGTGCGCTGTAAGGAGGGCTTGCTGAAAAAATATTTCTAATTATCCGTTCATCATCCAGCTATGAATTGGAGACTCCAGATCCCTTGGGCTTCGATCCCGGCACCACTACGATTGAACAACCCATAACCATCTTGAGCCTTCTGGCAACCAGAAGGCGTTTCTCAGTGATCCTCCAGCTCGGCCACAAAGAGCAAACCTGGACGAGGAGGTGCGCCAGCTTCATCACCAGAAACGAGACCTGAATCATTGTATCGGAGCTAATGGATAGGAAATGAGTGACACTGATAAGTTAATAACTTAATCGGGGTCCAAATTGAGGTCGTGCGCCTGCTCGTATCTCTGGCCCCGTTTCGCGGACTGGGAGACGGCCGGCTGAGACAGCCACAAGCAAATGGCAAGCGCGGTCGAGGAGACCCCCAGTTTGGTGATACCCAATGACAAATCAAGGCCTTGGCCGTGGAAAGTGCATTGGCTCGGCCTTTCTGAGTGAGGTGGGCGGGGGCCACGCCGAAGGACTGACAGACCCGTTGAATGAGTCGCTCCAGCGTCCAGCCCCGTTGCCTGAACTGACTGTGCGTGTCGAGTGCCAACTCATCTTCTTTGAGCGCCTCTTCGACAAAGTCACTCTCGCCCAAAATGCGCTCATCGCCGATACACGTTGCGTGATGCGCGCGTAGTACGCTGATATGCTGCCAGCCGTCAGAACTGCAAATCAGCCCTCCGCCGGTATAGTCGATGGGGTCGGGCCAGGACAGCCCGTCGGCGAGAAACGCTCGATAATGACGTCTGGCGGCAGTCACCCGCAGGCCAAACCGCCTGAGGACTTCATTGTGAGCCTATCACTCGTGGCTGTGAGACCCCATGAGCCCGACGTGTCCCGTCCATTGATAGCGATCCAGCTCGTCGAGCGTCTTCACAAGCTTCGCATTCACAGGATTCAGATGAATGTAGCGGACTAACCCCACATAGGTCTCTTCGTCACAGAGAATGGATTTATAGCGATTTTGAAAGACGTACCCCACCCGTCGATGCCGCCGGTTATAGACCGTGGCATATCCACTTAAGACTTGCCGCATTAAGCGACTCAGCGGCATCGTTTCCACTCGGATCAACAAGTGGTAGTGATTGCAAGAGCGCCTAGGCGAAACATTGACGGTGCGTGACCTGGAGGCTGAGAGCGAGCCGAGTTAAGAAGTCTTCTTTATCCTCCGTCGTCTGGAAGATGCGACGCCGTTCCAGGCCTCGACCCATCACGTGGTAGCAGCCGCCTACAATTGTTCCGTCGAGACAATCAGCGAACGGTACCTGATTGCGGTGTTGGAAGACCTCCTCGATCAGTTTCCGTTTGTGATTCTTGCCTTCCATGCCGACAATGGCTCGGTGTATATCACCAAGCACGTGGGCACCTTGCTCAATAAACTGCTGATCGAACTGACCAACTCCCGAGCCCGCCACGGCAACGACTAGGCCTTAGTGGAAAGTAAAAACGGGGCGATCGTTCGGAAACAGCGGGGCTACGTCCACATCCCCCAACCGTGGGCGCCTCAGCTCCACGCCTTCCATCGCGACCACCTCACTGCCTACAGCAACTTTCACCGGCCCTGTTTTTCCCCGGTCGTCATGACGGACGCCAACGGCAAGTCGCGAAAGCGTTATCCCTACGAAGCCAGGATGACTCCCTATGAAAAATTTACATCCCGGCCTAGGTCCAAACAGTACCTCAAACCCGGAAGGACGCTTCAACCACTCGATGCCATGGCCACGGCGATCAGCGATAATGAAGCCGCCAAACACAAACTCGATCAAACCATCTTTGAACAGAAACATCGGACAGCCTGATGACTCAGGCTCGTGGCTCGTATCACTTCCCAACTTTCAGTATCATTTATGTATTAGAAAATGCTGCTAACGCCCTTGCTTTTTATCACGAATTTTCTTGAAGAAAAAGGTTGCTTCTCCTTTGTTGTCATTTCGACCACAGGGAGAAATCTTTTCCCATTGAAGAAGATCTCTCACTACACTCGAGACAAGGATCTCTCACATCCGTTCGAAATAATGGTATGGACTCCCCCTTTGCGGACGGCATCGAATGTGCCAAGCTGGCCAGCGAAGAAATGGCGCAGCACTCAACACAAGTCGGAGTAGGAATGCCCATTACTGAACACCCCCTCCACGGATCCCAGCGAGCGCTCCTAACGCACTAGGCTCTTGCCTCAGGTGACAACGCCAAGTCTTTTCAGGGGATACGGGTGGCAGATACGGGCCGGCGGAATCCAATGATCGATCAGGCGCTTCATACGCTCCCACGTCACCTTGGTTTTCTGGCTACGTCGCCGAAGCGACCGCCACCAGAGCCAGGTCACGCGAAAACGAAACAGCGCCAACGCCGGGCCGTTCATCGGCACGCCGTAGTACTGGCAATGCCCGCGAACCACCGACGCCAACCACTTGCCCACCTCCGGGACAGGGTCGTGCAAGCGTTGCCGAAGGAGGATCTTCACCTCCTTCAGTTTGGCTTGCAACCTCTTGCGCATGGTCTGGCGCAACACCGTACACATGCCATTCCTTCGCTTCTTCGCGCAGATATGCGTGAAGCCAAGGAAGGTGAATGTCTCCGGTTTGCCCCGCCCGGCGTCCTGTCTGTTCTGGGCCGCGTACGGCCCGAACTCCAGAAGCCGCGTTTTGTCGCGATGCAACTCCAGTCCGAACTCCGCCACACGTTTGCGAAGATCTTCGAGGAACTGCTGGGCGACGCCACGATGCGGAAAGCCCAGCACGGCATCATCCGCGAACCGTACGACGATGACCTCGCCATACGCCCACTGCGTCCGCCGATCCTGAACCCACAGGTCGAACACATAGTGCAGGGACACGTTCGCCAACAGCGGACTGATGCTGCTGCCTTGCACCGTGCCCTTCTCCCTCACGATTCGCTTCCCCTCTTCCAGCACGCCGGCGTTCAACCATTTCTGGATGAGCCGTACGACGCGCCGGTCCCCGATCCGGTGCTCAATGAACTTCACCAGCCACTGCCGGTCGATGGCGTCGAAAAATCCGGCAATGGCGACATCCAGCACCCAGTTCACCTTCCTCGTCAGCAAGCCCGTGTCGAGCGCGTCCAGCGCATCATGCTGGCTACACCCCGGGCGGAACCCGTACGAGAACCCGAGGAAATCGACTTCACAGATAGCATTCAACACTTCGCCCGTCGCCCGTTGGACGACTTTGTCCTCCAGCACGGTCACGCCCAGCGGTCGGTCCCGACCGTCAGACTTGGTGATGAACGTTCGCCGAGTCGGCTTCGCTCGGTACGCCCCGCGTTGCAGCCTCGCGGAGAGGTCTTGGAGATTGTCCTCCAGATTCTCCCCGTAGTGCTGCCACGTCACACCGTCTACTCCCGGTGCGGCCTCCCGCTTGAGGCCGAAGTAGGCCTCCCGGAGTGTGTCGGTGCTGTAGATGTGGTGCAGGAGCGCGGTGAACGGCAACGACGTATCCCGCGTTGCCGCTTGACGTACCCGCGCAAGCGCGCTTTGCATGCGTGCCCGGCCTTGAGTCCAGCGCATGGTTTGCTCACGCGAGTTCCCTTTGGGAGGGTGTAAAATTAAGTGTGTAACTGGTTATCATGACGGGTCCATTTATATAA
>CAYMQW010000132.1:0-6520 GCA_964392595.1 uncultured Nitrospiraceae bacterium | reverse complement strand
AGTTTGGTTTCGAGTGTGGGATGAAGCTGACGTGGGGGAAAATAATCGTACTCAATGGCGTACCCTGGTTTTAGCATCTTCGCATGTTCCAGACCAGGAATGGTTTTTAGCATGGCGGATTGCACATCGACCGGCAGGCTAGTGGATATCCCGTTGGGGTAAAACGAATTTGAATTCAATTCTTCGGGTTCAAGAAAAATCTGATGGCTTGATTTATCAGCAAATCTCACCACTTTATCTTCAATTGAAGGACAATATCGTGGGCCTACTGATTCGATGATCCCAGAATACATCGGCGAGCGATCCAGATTTTTACGAATGATGTCGTGGGTTTTCTCTGTTGTCATAGTTAAATGACAGCAAATTTGAGGATTGGAAATCGTTTTAGTCCGAAAAGAAAACGGTCGTGGTGAAAAATCTCCTGGTTGTTCCTGCATAACCTCAAAATTAATGGTATCACGGTCTACCCTAGGAGGAGTTCCAGTTTTTAGACGACCAACTTCAAAACCAAAGTCCCTCATGCAATCGGACAAATGCTCAGCTGGCGCTTCGCCAGCTCGTCCCCCAGGAAGATGATTTAACCCAATATGCATCAACCCTTTCAGGAATGTTCCCGACGTAATAATGATGGCCTTGGCATGAATAGTTTCTCCTGTATTCGTGACCACCCCGTTGACCACCCCACCTTTTGTTAAAATCTGCACTGCTGTCCCAACCACAATTTCCAAACCCGCTTGTTCCTTCAAAGTATCCTGCATGGCGGTTCGGTACAAAGCCTTGTCACATTGGACTCTTGTTGCCCGCACAGCTGGACCCTTTCGCGTGTTAAGAATGCGAAACTGAATCCCCGCCTTATCCGTATTGAGGCCCATTTCCCCCCCAAGCGCATCGATTTCTTTAACCAAATGGCCTTTGGCTATTCCACCGATAGCCGGATTGCAAGGCATTTGAGCAATCTTGGTTTCATCGATAGTGAGGAGCACAACTCTGCAGCCCATTCGCGCCCCTGCAAGCGCAGCCTCACATCCAGCATGACCGCCACCAATAATAATGATGTCTCGCTCCAACGACATATACGTTTAATTTCCTAGGTTAATTTACTTCCCAATGCAAAAGTCTCGAAAAATGCGATCTAAAATATCTTCTGTGCTAATAGCGCCGGTGATTTCGCCAAGAGAGTCTAGTGCAGCACGCATATCCAATGCAATGCATTCGGCGTCCATTCCAGCTTTAATAGATTCTTGCGCTTGGAGAATTGATTCCTGAGCTTGTGCCAACGCGGCCTTGTGTCGAAGATGCGTGACGATTAGTGCTTGCCCAGATTCAAAATTGCCTTTAAAAAACACTGAATGAATCGCCTCTTTCAGTCTATCCAAGCCTATTTCGTTTTTCGCGGAAATTTTGACTACCTGATGTCGGTCCCCTTCTTTTTGTTCTCGACTGACAAGGCTTAAAATATCCGCCGGCTCAATTTGTTGGGGAAGATCACTCTTGTTGATTACAATGAGGCACCGACCTTTACCATGATCGTGTAGCACCACGCGATCTTCTTCTGTCAGCTCAACAGAGCCATCGATCATGAACAAGATCAAATCCGCTTGCTCCGAAGCTTCTTTGGTTCGTCGAATACCTTCTTCTTCTACATAATCATCCGTGTGTCGAAGACCTGCTGTATCGAGAAGCCGCATCTGGATTCCGGCAAGGTTGACTGATTCATCAATAACATCACGTGTGGTCCCGGGAACCGGAGAAACAATAGCGCGGTCCATTTTAAGCAGAGCATTCAGCAAGCTAGATTTCCCAACGTTCGGCCGACCGATAATCGCGGCTTTGATTCCTTCACGAACAATCCGGCCTTCTTCAAACGTTTCGATCAACTGTTGGAGCTGGGAATGTGCATCTTGTAAAACGCGTTCCAATTGAGCCGTCTGAATAAAGGAAATATCCTCTTCAACAAAATCCATCCCTGCCTCAAGGTGCGCTAGGTTCTTGATGAGTTCCTCTTTCAATCGTTCGACTTCTCGACGTAATGTTCCACGCAACAAACTCTGGGCCGTGCGCAAGCTGCTTGAGGTAGTCGCTTTTATGGTGTCGAGCACCGCTTCGGCTTGAGTCAGATCGAGTCGTCCATTCAAAAAGGCTCGCTTTGTAAATTCGCCGGGTTCAGCCATTCTTGCCCCTTGGCGAATGAGGGCTTCGCAGGTCGATTGAAGAATCAGGGGCCCACCATGGGTCTGAATTTCAACAACATCCTCTCCGGTATAAGAACGGGGCTTTTTCATTACAACGACCAAGGCTTCGTCAAGAGGCCATGATCCGGAAGCACCGGGGTGGTTCTCACTAAGAACGTCACTCAGATATAAACAATGGCTGGAAAGTTCTGCTAGAGGAGAGTGATTTCTTGGTTGGACAATCTTGGTTGAAATGGCGATGGCTTGATCGCCACTGATCCGAACGATACCGACACCGCCCTCCCCTAACGGTGTGGCAATTGCACAAATTGTATCCTCCCCTGAATGTTCCATTTTGGGAGATCCAATCTATTAGGACTCTTTCTCCGACCCTTTCCCTTTACCCTTTTTCTTCTTGGATCCATTTGATTCACTCTTGAGTTTGGAATCCTCGTCCGGTTGATCCAGGGACGGTTGTGTAAAGGTCGGTTTCTTTAAAATAAATCGGTCCGTGACAAATTGTTGTGTGATGGTTAGCACATTGTTCGTCACCCAATACAGAACGAGTCCTGCCGGGAACGACAAAAAGAGAAACGTCAAAAACACCGGTAACAGCATCATCAATTTGGCCTGTGTCGGGTCCATCGTCGTAGGCATGATCTTTTGTTGCAAGACCATGGAGACCCCCATCAATATCGGGAGGACATAAAACGGATCAGGCACCGAGAGATCTGTAATCCACAACATGAACGGGGCCTGCCGGAGGTCAACGGTCATATACAAAATATTGAACAACGAAATAAACGCCGGCATCTGAAGCAGCATCGGCAGACATCCACCAACCGGGTTCACCTTATGTTCTTTGTATAACTTAATCAGTTCGCTATTAAGCCGCTCCCGGTCTTCTTTAAACTTCTTTTGCAGGGCTTGGACTTTCGGCTGAATCTTCTGCATCCCCTGCATGGACTTGTAACTCTTATATTGCAGCGGCACGAACAAGAGTTTAATGCAAGCCGTCAGCAGGATAATGGCAACCCCAAAGTTGTTCGTGTAATCGTGAAAGAAGAGCAGCACAAAAAATAATGGTTTGGCCACGAACCTGACGATGTCCCAGGTGTCGTAAATGAACCATCCAAAATCAATGGTATCCTCGAGTCCATACCCCAGGGCCTTCATCGCATCAAATTGTTTGGGGCCGGCATAGAGCTGAAAAGCAATTCTGGGTTCTTCGCTACTGGGTGGGAACTCCAACCCAGCTGTCACCACTCGCTCCATTTCCGTTTTGGCAAATACTCCCCGTGCGGAAGCTTCCGGAATCATCACACTGATAAAATATTTATCTTGGAGAGCTGCCCATCGCATGTCCCCTGACTTCCGAATTTCTGGATCCGGGGATTCTTTTTCCAACTCCTCCCCAATCATCCATGCTGGCCCAATGGCACCAATAAATCCCTTGCCCCATTCCACCACACCGAAATTGGTCCCTAATAATACGTCAACCCCCTTTTCCAAGCCTTCAGTCCGAATAACGACATCCATGAGGTAGGAATCATAATGAAAGGTTAACTCCTTTTGGACAGCGATCCCGGTTTCTTCATCACGAAACGTATAGGTTATGGTTCCTGTAGGGCTGGTCGGGCTCAAGGAGTCAAAGTCACGATCGACTTCATATAAAGCCGTTGTTAACAACTTTGTGATAATCGGGTCTGATACTTGAACAGAAAGGGGGCCGGCAAAATGCCCTTCGGGATAGATAAAATCGATAGGCTCCGGATCATCGGTCTCTTGAGTGAGGTAGTGGGTTAATTTCCAACTTCGTATTTGCGCTCCACGGTTACTGATTGCAGTCCGATAGAGTGAGGTATCAACCTCTTCAAGGGTTTCGGTAGACGAGATAATTCCCCTTGTTTCGCCAAAAGTTTCGATTGGTTCACTGGAATCATGATCGACAAATTCACTTGACGAAGTTTGGCCATCAGGTTGTTGAAATTGTTGTTCCTCAACCGGCACAGGCTCGGGAAGAAAGCCAAATTCCTTGAGAAGAAAATCGTAGCCAAGAATGATTGTAAGGGAAAGGACGAGAAAAATAATAATCCGCTGTTCCATGACTTGTCAGGCTTTCTTGCTGTATCTTTTCTCAATCGGAGCCTGCCAGCAGGATCCACGTATTCAACAATTCAAGAGTTGTATGGGGAAGGAGGAATTGGCACTCAACCGTGCATTTAGGAGGCTGTTGAATAATAAAAATTTTCTATATTGCCGTTCGCATGTGACCGTTCTATTTAACCTCAATAGCAACAGGGAGTGTTGAAAAAGGGGCGCTCAGCAAGGCCGCGGGCACTTTGGCGCACGGAGCGTACTCATAGTACGTGAGCACGACAAAGGGCCGAGAACGCCCTTTTTCAACATTCCAAACCAAGGAACGTGCAATCATGACCGACTCCTCAGACCACCTTCGCCAAGTGGCTACCGATTTAATTGCCCGGGCCAAGGCCCATGGCGTGACTAGTGCTGATGTGCTGGTTGCCGAAGGGGATTCCGTGTCTGTCCAGGTTCGGTTGTCTGCGGTTGATCGTCTCAGCAAGGCGAGGGAAAAGAGCTTGGGCATTCGCGTGTTTTTTGGAAAACGGTCGGCGAGCACGTCCACTTCGGATTTTACGCCGGAATCATTGGATCAGTTAGTGGCTGATACCTGCACGCTCGCCAAAGCTGTGGCCGAGGATGACACGTCTGGATTGCCGGATGAAGGGGCCATGGCCAGTGATCATCCTGATTTGGATCTGTTCGATCCTACGACGCTGACTATGGATGAAGAGATTGGGTTGGCTCGTCGGGCTGAAGATGCGGCGATGGCGGCAGATGCACGGATCACGAACTCGGAAGGGGCTGATTGTGCCTACGGGAACGGGTCAGTGGTTTTGGCCAATACCCATGGGTTTCTTGGCTCTCATCGTAGCTCGCGTTTTTCATTGTCTGTATCACCTATTGCCGTTGATGAAGAAAATGGCGGCGCGATGCAACGCGATTCATGGTACACCGTCAAGCGAAAGTACTCGTTACTCGATTCGCCGGAATCCATCGGGAAGATTGCCGCGGAGCGTACGGTTCGCCGGTTAGGCGCGACCAAAGTGAGCACGCAGCGTGTTCCAGTCATTTTTGATACGGAAACCGCTGATAGTTTGTTAGGACATCTGGCCGGCGCCATATCGGGATATTCTCTGTACAAAGGTGCGTCATTTCTTCTTGGACAATTAGGGAAGCGGATTGCGCCGGAGTTTGTCTGCGTTGAGGACGATGGACGCTTGGTTGGTGGTCTGGGGTCGAGGCCATTTGATGGAGAGGGTTTGGCCACCCGGAGAAACATCATTCTGGAGAATGGGGTGCTGTCTAGTTACTTGCTGGATACCTATTCTGGACGAAAATTGGGAATGCCTTCCACGGGGAATGCTGCGCGAAGTGTAGGAGAGAATCCTTCCGTGGCGACCACGAATTTCTTTTTGCGACCTGGGACCACGACTCCGAAAGAGATTATTGGTTCGGTGAATCAAGGGTTGTATGTTACGGAGTTGATCGGGTTTGGCGTGAACATGTTGACGGGCGATTATTCGCGAGGTGCATCGGGGTTCTGGATTGAGAATGGCGAATTGGCGTATCCTGTGGAAGAAGTGACCATTGCGGGAAATTTGAAACAGATATTCGAACAGATCGAAGTCATTGGGAATGATTTAGAGTTTCGAGGACGAATGGCAAGCCCCACGATAAAAATTGCCGAGATGACTGTTGCTGGGAATTAAGGTTGGGCGGCTAACCTGGCACCCCACCAATTTGAAAGATGTCCGTGGCACGATTCACTTTGGAGGAATTTGGAGATCTAAAACCGGCATTTGTGTATATCTCGGGAAACCTGGTGGATGCTGAACAGGTGGAAGCTGAGCCCAGTGAGACTCCAAGTTGATTACGCCTTAAAGGTTCAACCCTATGCCAATAAATCCTTTCTCGGGGGCACCTATCACGGTGTATTTTTTTATGTGTCGGAGGGGAACGCACTACGAAGTCGGGAATGCCTGCATGTCCGAGGTTTCACCGATACCGTTGCATCGGATTCGGATATATCCGAACCAACGAAAAAATCGACATAGGAGTGTTGGTTTCCCCCTGCTTGTGCCAGCACGATGGGCCGGGCAATTTTTTTTGGCTCTTTGCCTAATTGTGCGGGCAGTTTCAGTGAAGATTCCCACTCAGCTCCCTTTCCAAAATGGGGCGACCTGAGATATCGTCTTACCAATGCTTCTCCTTGAACCTAGAAACAGCAGTTGGATCACAAAAGTCCGCGCAAGCTCTTGGCGCAC
>CAYMQW010000131.1:0-6522 GCA_964392595.1 uncultured Nitrospiraceae bacterium | reverse complement strand
GGCACCAACCTCGACAGTCCGACCGCAATGCATTCACGTGTCGAGTCAACCGCCGAGTCTACTCGTTCAACGCGTTCCGCTCTCGGCTTGGGATCGCAGAGATGCCGTGGCACCAACTTATGCTGGACTGTATTCTGGCGAATGGACACACCTGAGTTGTTGCGTGTGAGGGTAACAACCGGATAGGCATGAAATGATCATTAAACAACGGGAGACACAAGGAGTTTCTGTCCTTGTACTTTCAAGGAAGTTTGATATGTTCGCAAAAAAAATGCGTTTAGGGAAGCGATTGAAAGACATAGGGAAGCGCACGCCAAGCGGGTCATTATTGATATGAGAGGTGTCTTTTTTATCGACAGTGCGGGACTGGGGGCGCTAGCCCTTGCAGTGAAGGTTTTTCAGGAATTCAAGGGAAGCTTGATTGTTGTGAATCCTCAAGATGTCATAAAAAGTGCTTTGTAAAATGTGAATTTTTCCAAACTCATTTCCATGTTTGAGACGAACCAAGATTACACCACCTTGTCCGTCCTGACCTAATTCATCGAGGTTTCCTCGTTTTTGTTTGGTTCAACTCTTCGACATTTTATTTGTTGACTCATTGCCTTTTGCGAAAAACCGGATGCGCCATTTTTAGTTCAAGGCACTTTTGTCTGATTCTGGAGGATCAAACGAAGGCGAAGAGGATTTGTTCTCTTCGTTAGCAATGACGGCTTGTTTGGTGGCTTCGACGGCATTGGTTATACGGGCCGCAGCTTGTTTCACCGTTCGTTGGGTATCTTGTGAGATGGAGCGAAACGCCTCTCTGGTCTCATTAGCGACATCCCCAAACTCTTCCTGAGCGATCCTTGCGCCCTTGGCCAACCGGCCTCGTATGGAGGAACCGGACTCTGGCGCTATCAGGATTGCGGCCCCAGCTCCTAGAATAAACCCGGAGATAAATACAAATGTCGTGACCCAGCATGAATCATCGGATGAAATGTCTTGTCCCATAGTCTCCCCCTTTTTCCGGCAGTGAGTAGTTACTCTGATTTTGTGTGATTACAGCCAAAGAGGAGCGCGACACTACCTCCGACCAACGCTCCCACGACAAATACCATACTAAAGGCCAACCCTGTACGAAGTTCGGGCCAGTTGCCCATGAGCGTCGTCCATAGCGGGGAACCGGGGACATTGACATGTCCTTCCCACCCAAGGGCTTCCTCATGAGAAGAAGGATAGGAACGTGATTCTTGATGCGTAGGGTTGTTCCAATCAGATGAAAGACGCGTCATGGTATGTGCTCCATCAAGGCTACAGGCAAGTGGTGGAAAATGTTTCCGACTGGCAATACGTGCTGTTGATCTATGGTGACGGTCGAAATCGTTTCCTTGGTTAACACGTTACGATATCGGGATTTTGGAGTATGGTCGGAAAGCTTGATCATTGTATCACACCAGACAGATTCACCGAGTGCAAGTTCTTTGGGGTCGGGGATGACGTGGTGTAAGAGCCTCGGCACCACGACCAAAATAGTTGTCCCTTTCCATGTCCGTTGAAATGCACAGAGATGGTGCCGCTTTTCGCCAAGAGTTTCAAGGGGGTGATAGTCGCCATCCTGAAACAGGGCATGGTGCTGACGTCGGAAATTCAGTAAGGCTTGTGTGATATAGAGCTTGATTCGACCATCGGTATAGTGGCTCAACAGAGTATGAAAGAAATCTCCAGGTGCTTCTCGTTCATCTGATTCAAGTTGTTTGAGGAGCTGTTGTCGGTGAGCATAGTTGATGGGCCGACGGTTGTCCGGGTCTACGAGGCTAAAGTCCCACAACTCCGTCCCTTGGTAGAAATCCGGGATGCCGGGTGCGGCAATTTTCAAGACGAGCTGGCTCAGAGCATTATACATCCCATAGCGTGCAATGGTGTCCTGGAAAGGAAGGAAATCTCCAAGAAACAGCGATGACAGTCTCGGGTTGAGGATGTCTCGCACAAATCCACAGACGGCTTGCTCATAGGTTTCATTGGGATTGATCCAACTGGTGTGTGCTTTACCCTCTTTGATGGCTTTGAGCATGTACTGTTCCATGCGTTGACAAAATTCCTCGTAGATGGAGGAATTTAGGGGAGCAAAGGGCCAAGCGCCCACGAGGGTTTGGTAGAGCAGATATTCTTCGTTTCGGCTGGGCACGTCTTGGCCCTCGAGACGTGTTTTCTTTTTCTTGTTGAGCCGATGCCATCTGGTAATGCAGGCCTTCCATTCTTTAGGCATTTCCGAGAGCACATGGATGCGCGCGCGTACGTCTTCGCTGCGTTTGGTATCGTGGGTGGAGGTGGCCGAGATACTAGAGGGCCAGAGGTGTTGGCGTTCCCGCATGCGTTCATGAAAAGCCGACAGCGGTGTACCAAATTGCGAGGGTTCCCCACCGACTTCGTTGAGTGAGATCAAACGGTTGTATAAATAGAAGGCCGTGTCCTCCACCCCTTTGGCGGTGACCGGACTGGTGGTTTGTTGGAATTTCATAACAAAGGGATGGACTTCCGACCATTGCAGATGGGCATTGTTTGTTGGAGTTTTCAGCAACAGTTCTTGAATGAAATCAAACACATGGCTATTCGTGGTTGGATTTTTTCGTTTGGCTTGAATGACGGCGAGACGAATATAGGCTCTATCACGGTCGGTAATGGGTTCTCTGGAGTCTGGGGTGACATACGTGCGATAGACCGGGAAACACGCGATGATTTCCCGCAAGGCATGGGTCAAGCTATTAAGGGTGAAGTCCCGGGACTGACGATTTTTCTCGGAGAGCAGATTGAGTTGATGCCCGAGGGTATTCAGTTCGCTTGGCATTGAGCTGTTCATGATCAATTTTTTGGAGTGATAGGCTAAATCCTCAAAGGGCATCGGGTTTCTGATGAACCGGGTATAGGCCGCATCCAGGCCACGTTTGTGGAAGGGGTCGATGAATAGGTTATTGATCAGCCCGAGAAATTCATACCCTGTAGTGCCAAAAATGGGCCATTCTTCTGAGAGCGTTTCTCCTTTGCCCAAGATTTTTTCGACCACGATGAAGAGTGCCCGTCCTTTATGATCAGCCGGTAGGCCTAATTCTTTTTGGGCCCATTCCTGCCATTGTTGAAGATATTTTCTGGGATGGTACAACCCATCGACATGATCAATTCGGAGTCCGCTGACGGCCCCAGTCTTAATGAGGGAGAAAATAAATTCGTGCGTGCGTTGAAAGACCTCGGGTTGTTCGACTCGAATGGCGGCCAATTGGTTGATATCGAAAAATCGGCGATAATTGATTTCTTCGGAGGCGACTTGCCAAAAGGCCAAGCGGTAGGCTTGTTCGCCGAGCAGGGTATCAAGGAGGTCAAAGGTTCGGGGGATTCCCAGGGTTCCGTTAAAGCGTCGAATGTTTTCGTTGAGAAAATCCTCAATGAGCTGGCTCTCTTCCATCAACGTTGTCAACCGGCGTGTGATGACTTCTTTTTCGCGATAGCGTTCCGTGATGTGATGAGGATTGCGGTCGTTTCGGTTCGGCAAATTTGATAAGGCCGTAATGATGCTTTGGAGTTCCTGAATATCGGCTTGGGTTGGATCGTGTTCCTCCATGAGTTCCTCGATCCGGAAACTTAAGATCAGGGCCCAGGTGCTAGGGTCAACGGGGAGTTGGTGCTCATAGTGCTGGAGAGAGAACTGCCCGCGTTGATACGACAGCCTAATCTCACCGTTTTCCAGCACAATGCCAAATTGATCCCCTAAGATAGGCAGCAAGACCTTGTTGTCTAACTCGGGTTTGACGGGATGCCAGTTAATGTCGAAGAAGTCTGCATAGTGGGAGCTTGGCCCATTCTCCAACACGTCTTGCCACCACGCATTCCATGGCCCGACGATGTTCATGTGGTTGGGAACAATATCGAGAATGTGTCCCATCTCCTGGTCTGCCAAGGCTTGAATAAAGCTCTGGTAATCGTCCAGAGTCCCAAGTTCGGAATTCAGCCGGGTGGGGTCAACTATGTCATAGCCGTGGAGACTGCCTGGGGCAGATTGCAAATACGGCGAGGTGTAACAGTCAGAGATTCCTAAATTGTGGAGATAGGGAATGATCCGCGTGGCATCCTGAAACGTACAGTGTTGATTCAATTGCAAGCGGTAGGTGGAGATGGGAACGCGAGGTGTGGTCATGTGGGAATCCTCCCGCATGTGCTATATGTCTGTACGCTGACTGTAGGGTGAAAGCGCATCAGGTTTCAGATGTCCCCTTCCAATGATGGGTACTTACCACCCCTGCTAGGGGGTAGGGAGTGGAGGAACAGCCCGGCCTCCATAGGAGTGCCCTCGAGGGAGAACGATGAGGCCAGACTTATCGACGGAGTACTGGAGGTTATTGTCTCGAAGTTCTTCATATCCTAATTCAGTCCCGGCGGGGATCAGATTAAAGCGGTCGGAAATTACCCGACGCAGCCGAGCTTTGGGCCCCACGACTGTGCCATCGAGAATCACGCATTCCTCAATGTCCGCTCCCTCACCGATTCTGACGTTGCGTCCGATGACGGATCGGCGGATATTGGCATCAACGACTAGGCTGCCTTGGCCGACCATTGCGTCATCTAACTGAGACCGAACCACACTGGCAATGGGTTCCCCCGACGCATCTGTCGTAATCGGCCAATTGACATTGCGGAGATCAAATATCGGGTTTTCGCCGAGGATGTCCATGTGGGCTTGCCAATAGGCCTCGAGCGTTCCGACGTCACGCCAATACCCCCATTCTTCATACGGATGGACACCAGGCACGACATTATCCAAAAAGTTATAGGCCATCACTTTGTGGGATCGTAGGAGTGAGGGGATGATGTCACGACCAAAGTCATGGGAGCCGGGACTTCGGGCATCCTGCTCCAGGGCTTTCATGAGAATGTCCACATTGAAAATGTAATTGCCCATGGACGAAAACGCCATTTTCGGATTGCCGGGCATGGGTTTCGGGTGTTTGGGCTTTTCTTCAAACCCTTTGATTCGTTGTTCCGTATTGGTCTGGATAATGCCAAACCCCTTGGCTGCTTGAATAGGAACCGGCAAGGCGGCCACTGTTGCATCGGCTTGATTGTCCAAGTGAAATTGAATCATTTGCCGAAGGTCCATCCGGTAAATATGGTCCGCGCCAAAGACGGCAACCAGGTTTGGCGCAAAGTCCTGCACAATATTCAGATTATGATACACCGCATCAGCGGTACCTTCGTACCATTTCCCACGACCTTTCATTTGTGGGGGGACCACGGTAATAAAGGATTGGCGATTAGGACCACCAATTCGCCAGGCACGTCGAAGATGTTCAATCAGCGATTGCGAGCGGTATTGGACCAATACGTACATGGCCAGCACACCGGAATTCAAGAAATTGCTCAGGACGAAATCCACGATACGGTAGGTGCCAGCAAACGGAACAGCCGGTTTGCTGCGTTGTTCGGTGAGGGGCATGAGGCGTTCGCCTTTGCCGCCTGCCATGATCATGGCCAACACACGTTGAGGGGATCGTTCTACCACACAGTCTCCCGGTCAAGGTTAAGGGGTTTCTTTAATGGATCATCTAAGGTACGCTTTAGTTTGGTGGTTGAACTTTTTTTGAAGGCGACTGTTCTAATTCGGCAATCATTTTTTGGAGTTGTGCCGCCTGTCGTGATTTCCTGATCCGTGCAGGCATTGACGCCAAGAGATGAATCAGCATGCCCAGAAACAGGGTCGTCAGTAAAATGAGAACGAGCGAGCCCTGAAAGTCCCATTGAAAAAATGTAATCGACACCGTTTGATCATTTTGTAACGAAAAGGCGACTGCGAAAAAGACAATGATCAGTGCCGCAATGAGCGAAAGGGGCATAGGCTACTTTGAAGGTTTCAATATATGAAAAAGCAATCGCCTAAGAGTATATACAAATCGGCTAAGTCCGTATACCCCGACATGTTTGAACACATTATTCTCGCCGAATGTTGGGACCCATTTGCCGTCCTCGGACCTCACGAGGAAAAGCGGGACGGCCGTCAATCCTTTTTGATTAGAGCTTTTTTGCCTGAGGCTGCATCAGGGGTGGTGGTGACTGCTGATTCCACTCGCAGCACGTTTCCCATGCAACTTGTCCATCCCAAAGGAATTTTTGAGGCTGTATGCTCTGAACGTATGACGCCAGACGGATACCGGTTGCGGGTAACGGATTCGAAAGGACGAACGACAGAGAGTCATGATCCCTATGCTTTTTCCCCTGTGCTCAGTGAGTTTGACCTGCATCTGTTTGGCGAAGGGAAGTTGTATCGGGCGTATGAGAAATTAGGTGCCCATCCGTGTGTGAATCACGGTGTCGCCGGTGTGAATTTTGCTGTGTGGGCACCGAATGCCATGCGAGTGAGTGTGGTCGGAGATTTCAATGGGTGGGATGGCCGTCGGAATCCCATGCGCTCGCGAGGGAGTACCGGGATTTGGGAATTGTTTATGCCCGATCTCCCTGAAGGGGAAAAGTATAAATATGAAATTCGACCGAAGGATAGTG
>CAYMQW010000130.1:0-6565 GCA_964392595.1 uncultured Nitrospiraceae bacterium | reverse complement strand
AAATTTTCGCGGATCACCTACGTTCTAAAAACGTCAAGAGAAAAATGACGTTCATGCACTGTTTTTAGTAAATAGTTTCCTGTCGAACACATGCAAGTTTCTAACCGGAAGTTACTGATTTCAATTAAGGGAGTTCTCCCAAACATATCCACGACAGAAACCTCCTCATTCTGTTGAAACAAAAATCGTGAAGCGTAATCCGTTATGCGTGATCCGTCAATAAAATACGGTCTTCAATCTTACGGTTCCCGCTTCACGCATAACGCGTCACGGATTACGACGGAGAGCTCTATAATCCCAGAACATCAGTCATGCCGTACAATCCTGGTGGCTGATTCACTAGCCACTCTGCCGCGCGCAGGGCCCCGCGCGCAAATGGATCTCGATTATGGGCTCGATGCGTAATTTCAATCCGTTCCCCAGGCCCCCCATACAGCACGGTATGATCGCCCACGATATCCCCGGCTCGAACAGTTTGAATGCCGATTTCTTTTCGCGAACGCTCACCAATGATGCCATGGCGAGAATACACGCCAGTGTCCTGCAAATCCCAGCCCTTGGCTGCTGCCAAGGCTTCAGCGAGTATTAGTGCGGTTCCGCTTGGGGCATCCTTTTTTTTGTTGTGATGAGTATCGATGATTTCGAGGTCATAGTCGTCCCCGAGTGCTTGTGCCACTTTCCCAATGATCTTGAGCAGGACATTGATCCCCACGCTCATGTTGGGAGCTTGCATACAGGGGATTGACCCGGCGTGCTTCCGAAGTTGATTCATTTCATCAGGAGAAAACCCTGTGGTGCCGATGACCATGGCGCGTTTGTGCTGAACGGCTTGAGCAAGATGGTTCAGCGTGGCAGCCGGTGAGGTGAAATCGACTACGACATCGGTCTGTGGCAGCGTCTTGGCTAGATCGTCTGTTAAAAATACATCGAGGTGTCCGCACCCAGCCAAGTCTCCAGCATCTTTCCCAAGGTCAGGGTGTCCTTTCGTCTCCGTGGCTCCGACCAGTTGTAGGCTATTCGATTCTTGGACTAGGGAAACCAAACGTTTTCCCATTCGCCCAGCGGCTCCGGTGATGATGACTTTGGTGAGAGAAGCCATTGTCGTGTTAAACCAGACCCGATTCTTTCATGACCTGACGAAAGCGTTCACGGTTGTCTGACGAAAGACGAGTGAGAGGGAGGCGAATTTCAGGGTCGATTTTGTTCATCATGACCAAGGCTTCTTTGACCGGAATCGGGTTGGTCTCATAGAACAAGGCACTGAACAACGGAGCGAGTTTAAAATGATACGTGCGCGCTTCGGCGAAATTTCCAGCCAGCGCGGCATTCACCATGTTCGCCATGTTTTTGGGCGCCACGTTGGCGGTTACCGTAATCACTCCTTTTGCCCCAAGCGCCATCATCGGAAGAGTCAATGGATCATCCCCTGCGAGAACCAAAAAGTCTTCCTCGCATTGATGAATAATTTCGGAAACCTGCCCCAGTGATCCACTCCCCTCTTTGATGCCGACCACATTGGTAAGTTTGGCGGTACGCGCAATGGTCGCTGGAGTCATGTTCACGCTGGTGCGACTCTCAATGTTATAGAGAATGAGTGGAATATCCACCGCTTCCGCCACGGCCGCATAATGTTGATACAGGCCTTCCTGTGTGGGCTTGTTGTAATAGGGTGTAATCAGCAGTGCACCATCCGCACCGACCTGTTTCGCCTGTTTGGTGAACGCAATAGCTTCATCGGTGGCGTTTGATCCGGTACCAGCGATAACTGAGACCCGTCGATTTACGATCTCTACGGTCAATGCCACAACACGTTCGTGTTCTTCGTGCGAGAGTGTGGCGGATTCGCCGGTGGTCCCGCAGGGGACAATGCCATGCGTGCCGTTGGCAATTTGCCACTCAATTAAATCGGCGTATGATTGTTCATCGAATTTGCCGTTTTTAAACGGGGTGACGATGGCGACGAGTGATCCGGAAAACATAGTCTTTATCCTTGTTAGTGCGCCCTTGGCGTGAGTTCGTAAACCGTGATGCGTGAGAAGAGGAAGGGTTTTTTATTTTCCAATCACGCATTACACCTCAACGACTTATCCAGAAATTTTCCATCTGACGCTTCACGGATTACGCTTCACGATCTGAGAAATTCTGGAATCTGCTCTCCGAGTATCAAGTCTTCATAACTTTCGCGCTGACGAACGACAAAACTTTCTTTATCTTTCACCAAAATCTCGGGGACCCGTGGTCTTGAATTATAATTGGAAGCCATGGTGAAGGCATAGGCTCCAGCGCTCATAACCGCCAAGAGATCTCCGGCTTTGACCGAGGGCATGGTTCGATTTTGGGCAAGAAAATCACCCGATTCGCAAATTGGCCCGACCACGTCATACACGTCTTCAGAGGCATTGGGCACTTGGTGTACCGGCAAAATGTCGTGATGGGCTTCGTACAGGCTTGGGCGAATTAGATCGTTCATCGCCGCATCGACAATGGCAAATTTTTTCGCGCCGGTATCTTTGAGGTACAGGACACGGGTTAGCAGGATACCGGCATTGCCGACAATCACCCGCCCAGGTTCCAGAATAATTTTACATTCCGATTCTCGAAGAAGGGGCATAATGGCTTCGGCCAAATCCTTGGGATGAGGTGGCGTTTCGTCTGAATACGTAATCCCCAACCCTCCACCAATGTTGAGATATTGAATCGGAATTCCCTTTCCCTTCAGGGTCTGGATTAACCCCAGTACTTTGGTTAAGGAATCGACGAAAGGACTAATTTTCGTCAGTTGTGACCCAATGTGTGCATGAAGGCCCACGACTTGGATGTTGGAAAGAGACGCAGCGTGTTGGAATTCCTCTAATGCCCGATCCGCACCGATCCCAAATTTACTTTTTTTCATCCCAGTGGAAATATAGGGATGGGTTTGTGGATCGATATCCGGATTGACCCGTAGGGCCACTCTCGCTTGGATTCCCATTCCTCTGGCCACCTCGTTGATGGCCTGTAGTTCCGCCGACGATTCCGCGTTGAAAAACAGGATGTCGGATTCCAGGGCATATTTAATTTCTTCGTGACTTTTCCCCACCCCCGCAAAGACGATCTTGCGGGGAGGAATGCCGGCTTTTAAGGCGCGAAACAGTTCCCCGCCCGAAACAATGTCCGCCCCGCTTCCCAGAGAGGCCATGAGTCGCAAGACGGCTAAGTTGGAATTGGCCTTCATGGCGAACGCGATGATATGCGGGATTGATGCAAAGGCTTGGTCATACGCTTGGAAGTGCCGAGTCAACGTCGCATGGCTATAGATGTAGCAGGGCGTGCCTTGTTCCTTGGCAATTCGTTCGAGCGGAATGTCTTCACAGAACAGCGAATCGTTGTGATAGTGAAAATGATGCATCGTGTGAGACTCTTCTCAATAATTGTTTGCGGTTATTGTGTGCCTACGGGTCGGAGTGGGGGCAAAGATACATCCTCTTGGCCGATGGGAACGATTTCTTTTTCGTCGTTTTCTATGGCGTTTGCCTCAGCTTTTTTTTGCGAACGGATTTTAGCTTCGATTCCAATGTCTTCGGGGGCAAGGGGTGGCCCCACGACCCCACAACTTTGCACGAAGAATAGTATCCCGCCAAAGAGCAGGGAAAAAATGATACGTTTCATGGTCAATGGAAATGTCATACAGAGGTTTTTTTCTTGAGACGTTGTTCCCAGGACTTCAACTGTCGAGCCACTTGTTTTCGAGCGGTTCCGCCAATTTGTGCTTTTCGATCCACGGCTCCCTCTACTGTCAAAAAGGTCAAAGCCTTCTTCGTAAAGCGAGGAGAAATACCCTGAAGATCCTCAAGAGAAAGGTCCCTAAGTTCTCGCTTATTCTTTATGCAGGTTTGCACCAGTCGCCCGACAATGCTGTGCGCTTCTCGAAAGGGTACGCCTTGTTGAGCTAAATAGTCGGCTAATTCCGTGGCCAGCAGGAAGCCCGACTCTGTCGCATTCTTCACCACGTCCTGACGCACACGAATTCGTTGAATCAGTTCCGCGTATATCGTGAGTGAATCTACCACAGTTTGTAGGGCATCAAAAAGAGGTTCTTTGTCCTCTTGGAGATCGCGGTTATAACTCAAGGGCAATCCCTTGAGAGTCGTCAGGAGCGTGATGAGCTGACCATACACTCTTCCAGTTTTACCGCGAATGAGCTCAGGCACGTCGGGGTTTTTCTTGTGCGGCATCATGCTGCTACCGGTACAAAATGCATCTGGCAATTCCACAAAAGAAAATTCTTGAGACGACCACAAGATAAGTTCTTCACTGAGGCGGGAAAGATGCATCATGATCAAGGAGAGGACACTCAGAACCTCAGCCACATAGTCGCGGTCGGAGACAGCATCGAGGCTGTTTTGACTCAGCGCCGGAAAGCCCAACAGTTTGGCGGTGAACGTTCGATCAATCGGATAATTTGTCCCAGCAAGGGCCCCGGAACCCAAGGGCATGACATTCACGCGGCGCAAGGCATCCTGGACCCGAGCCTTATCGCGTTCAAGCATTTCCACATACGCTAAGAAATGATGAGCCAAGGACACTGGTTGGGCGCGTTGCAGATGAGTATAGCCAGGGATGATGACATTGATATGCTGATTGGCCTGTTGGACAAATGCCGATTGTACCGCCGTTAATTGGCCATGTAGCACTTGAAGCTGATCCCGGAGAAACAGACGCAAATCGAGAGTGACTTGGTCGTTTCGACTGCGTCCCGTGTGGAGCTTTCCGCCTAATGGGCCAATCAGTTCGGTTAAACGTCGCTCCACCGCCATATGAATATCTTCATCGCTGTCGGCAAAGGGAAAGCGGCCTTCTCGTAATTCGGTTCGAACGCGAGTCAGGCCACGAGTCAATTTTTGACATTCAGTGCGGGACAGAACCTTGGCCTTCTCAAGAGTCTGACAGTGAGCCATGCTCCCTTGAATGTCGTACTCAAAGAGATGTTGGTCAATGGGAAGAGAAGTGGTAAACCGCTCAACGAGCGCATTGGTAGCCTCGGTGAAACGGCCTCCCCATGCTTTTGCCGATTGTGCGGGAGACTTTTTCTGTGCAGGTTGTTTTATCTTGGAAGGAGAGGACGCATTCCTTTGACGCGTCGGTTTGGAAGCTTTCATCGTGGCCTGGCGCCCTTCTTCTTTGTTGATGCTTTTGAGCGTGTCTTGCGATGCATCTTGCCGATGGCTAATCGCAGGGCATTGAGACGGATAAACCCATTGGCATCGCGTTGATCAAATCCTTCATCTTCTTCAAACGTCGCAAGATCCTCTCGATACAAAGACCATGGGGATTGACGTCCCGTGAGTATGCAATTGCCTTTGTAGAGTTTTAATCGGACCGTGCCACTCACGCGACGTTGGGCCTCATCGATGGCCTTTTGCAACATCACGCGTTCAGGCGCAAACCAATATCCGTTGTAGAGCAGTTCCGCATATTTCGGAATGAGACTATCACGCAGATGCAATACCTCTCGATCCATGGTTAACGATTCAATGCCTCGATGAGCAACATGAAGGATAGTACCTCCCGGGGTTTCATAGACCCCCCGAGACTTGATGCCGACATACCGATTCTCCACTAAATCTACTCGGCCAATGCCATGCTTTCCACCGAGCTGATTGAGGTGAGCCAACAAGGTGGCTGGCGACATGTGTTTACCGTTTACCGCGACGGGATTGCCTCGGTCATAGGTGATCTCGATGGTATGCGGCTTGTTCGGCGCTTTCTCTGGGGATACCGTCATCTGAAACATGGACTCAGGTGGCGCTTTCCACGGATCCTCTAAAATGCCGCCCTCGTAACTAATATGGAACATGTTGAGGTCCATACTGTACGGTTTCGCTTTGGTTGCGGTGATCGGGATATTGTGCTTCCTTGCAAACTGCATCAGATCCTGGCGTGATTTGAACGACCACTCTCGCCAGGGAGCAATAATTTTTATCGTAGGATCCACGGCCACATAACCCAGTTCAAATCGAACCTGATCGTTCCCTTTGCCTGTGGCACCATGGCTTACGGCCTGCGCACCTTCTTTTTGGGCAATTTCTACTTGCCGCTTGGCAATAAGAGGGCGGGCAATAGAGGTTCCCAACAAATAGCATCCCTCGTACACAGCGTTCGCACGAAGCATGGGGAACACGTAATCTTTGACAAAGGTTTCTCGAAGGTCTTCAACAAAGACTTTCGAAGCTCCCACCGCGACCGCTTTCTCTTTGATGGCCTTGAGATCTTCCCCTTGTCCAAGGTCCGCGCAAAAGGCAATGACCTGGCACTGATACTCCTCGCGAAGCCACTTCAAAATAATGGAGGTATCGAGCCCCCCGGAGTAAGCGAGCACTACTTTTTTTATAGGATTGCCCTCTGCTGCGGACGAAGACTTCTTGGTTGAGCCTGATTTCTGCCGAGCACTCATGACCAGGGCCTTCCCAACCATTCCGTGAGAATGGCTTTTTGAACGTGAAGCCGGTTTTCTGCTTGATCCAAGACAGCGGATTGCGGGCCATCGAGCACGGAGGCAGTGATTTCTTCCCCACGATGAGCCGGC
>CAYMQW010000129.1:0-6574 GCA_964392595.1 uncultured Nitrospiraceae bacterium | reverse complement strand
CAAGCTCTTGGCGCACCTCGCAAAACAGAAAAATGTCTCATCACCACCAAGGTGATCACAACTTTTTCTGTTTCACGATGCACACCAATATCTTACACGTCTTTTTTGCGCCCAACTGCAGTGTCTAGGTTGAATTACCGTCGAGACTCTAGCAGTGGACGCAGCAGCCCCAAATTTCGTTTCACCACACCTTGATTGTCGAGAACGACCTGGCGAGCGGCTTGTCCCATTCGATCGGCCAAAGATTGATCGTTCAGAATCTTCACCACCAGAGAGGCCATCTCACGTCCATCGCATACTTTGCTCCCTCCACCACTTTCAAGAAGAAGGTCGGCAATCTCCTGACAATGATCGGTAAAGGGACCAAACAATACTGGTTTCCCCCAGGAGGCTGGTTCTAGGAGATTATGCCCACCCACCGGGATAAATGTGCCTCCGACAAACGTCACTCGGGCTAAGGCATACACATGAGCTAATTCACCCCGAGTATCAAGGACGATAACTCTTGGCCTTGTTCCAGCGAACGAAACACTGTCCTTGGTGTCAAGCCGACTTCGTCTGATCACCTCAAAACCCAATGATCGTATGACATCTTCAAGCTGGTCACTCCGTTCTATATGCCGAGGTGCCATCAGTAAGACCACCTGAGAGTACTCCTCCAAGATGTCTTGATAACACAAAAGCAACTCTTCCTCCTCCTTTGGATGGGTACTTCCAGCCACAATCAGTATTTCGCCCTCGTGTACGCCAATGAGTTGAGGAGTAATCCTGTTCTCTTGGCCGTCGATTCCCACAAGCTCAACATCAAACTTGATATTGCCAGTTTGATGAACCCGCTCACGATTGGCCCCCAAGGCAATCAGACGCTGTGCATCACGATCCGACTGCACCAGGCATAAACTGAAGGATGAAAGCACCTGTTTCATAAAGGCCTTCACCCGAAGATACCCTCCAAAAGATTTAGTAGAAAGACGGCCATTTACCAGCACATTGGACACCCCATGAGCCTGAAGTTCCTTGAGCAAATTAGGCCACAATTCCGTTTCCACGACAAAAAACGCTTTGGGACGTAAGTGGCGGATAAACCGTCTAACAACCCAGGGCCAATCAAGGGGCAAATAACAATGTCGGGCGATTTCGCTCAAACGCTGCTCCACCGCTTCGCGTCCAGTATCCGTAATCGTCGAAATGATAATGGCGAGATGAGGATAGGCATGGTGGATAGTCGTCACCAGTGGTACCACAGCAAGGACTTCACCCATTGACACCGCATGAATCCACAGCACTTCTTTGTCAGAGGAAAATCCTTCAGGAAGAACGAGACCCATTCGTTGCCTCAATCCAGGACGACAACGTTTTTTCAGTAATAAGATCAGAATAATGATCGGAGCACTGACTAAGAGAATGATATTGTAAAGGAAGTACCACATTCAGGAAGATGTATCGTGACGGCGAAGATTGGGGTAAAGACAGCTTTTCTTTTCAGATCCACGAAGGAAGGTATTCTACAGAAGGGCCAACGTGTTATTTCTGGCTGACCACTTCTGTGGCTTCAGCTAGCATGGAACACAGGACCCTTTCCAATTCTTGGCGTTGACGTTCCAGACTTACGTCATCAGCCGATTTGTCAACCCAGAGAGGTTGCCCCCACACAAAAAGACTTTTGCCAAATGGATAGGGAAGGACAAAACGGTCCCAGCTGGAAAAAACTTTTTTTTTGAGCAGGCAAACACTATTGGGACAATGGGTAACCCCGTCATTTTCGCCAAATGAATCACTCCCAGTTTCGCTACTTCCCGTGGTCCCTTGGGACCGTCAGGCGTCACCACAAGATCACCGCCGGTTCGGCCAACCCGAATCAGTTGACGGAATGCCAATCCGCCTCCTCTGGTCGTTGACCCACGGACTGCAGAATGTCCAAATCGTTGAATGATTCGACAAATGAGTTCGCCATCACGATGTTGGCTAATGAGCACACAAGCCGGTTTTTCGTGAAAGACCAACGGCATGAGTAATTGGTGGCTATGCCAAAATGCAAAGATGATTCCTCCATATTGCGATCGAAGTGTACGAACCAGATCATAACCCTGAAACTGAAGTGCATTGGTCCATCCCAGGAATCTGATTAGCCAGTAACCAACCTGTGGGACGATGCTGTATATCAACCAGCGTTTCATCTCGATGAGCCCTCACTTGGAGGTTAATTGATGATCGATTCCACCGATACGTCGTGAAATTGTGTCTGATATAACCGCTTGTATGTCCCATTTCGACGAAGGAGTTCCAAATGGGTGCCAACTTCCAAGATGCACCCCTCATTCAACACGACGATACGATTCGCATGCTGAACGGTTGAGAGACGATGGGCAATCACGAGAGTCGTCCGATTGTTCATTAAGACCGTTAAAGCAGCTTGGACCATGCGCTCGGATTCGGTATCGAGTGAGGAGGTGGCTTCATCAAGAATGAGCAAGGGCGGATCCCGTAAAATCGCCCGCGCAATCGCCAATCGCTGCCGTTGTCCTCCAGACAGCTTGACCCCATTTTCACCGATCATTGTATCCAGGCCCTCCGGCAACTGTTCAATGAATTCCCACGCATACGCAGCCTTGACCGCCTCAAGCACGTCGGCATCACTGGCGTCCATTCGACCGTACGCAATATTGGCTCGGATCGTTTCATCGAACAATATCGTATCTTGCGAGACCATGGCAATTTGCGATCGCAAGGAGTCAAGCGTCACATGTTGAATATCTTGTCCATCGATAGCAATCATTCCCTCTGAAGGATGAAATAACCGTGCCACAAGGCTCACGAGCGTAGTTTTACCACTTCCACTCCGGCCCACAAGCGCGACCACTTCCCCAGCCTGAATCGTTAAGTTGATATTTATTAGCGCCGGCTGCTCACTGGTTTCATAACAAAAGTGTACGTTCCGAAATTCCAAAGAATGCGCAACCCGTGGCAACACGAGATGTCCACGATCCTGTTCGAATTCATTTTGTCGATCGAGCATATCAAAGACACGATACCCTGCGGCTACCGCCCGTTGAATCGAGGCATTGGCCCCAGCCAGTTTTCGAACGGGGCCATATGCCAAGCCTAACGCAAGCAGAAACGAAGTAAATTCTCCAGGTTTCATCTGGCCTTCAATCACCAGAAAGCCCCCATACCAAATGATGACAGCAATACCCCCGACTCCAATAATTTCCAAAAATGGAGAGGCCACCGCCGAAACCTGTGCCGACTTAATATTGGCCCGCATAAAGGTCTCGTTGCTGTGTCCAAATCGTTGTTGTTCAGTCTCCTCTGCCCCAGATGCTTTCACAATGCGAATCCCTTTGAGTGCTTCACTGACTACTGAGGCCATATCTCCCATGGATTCTTGAGTCTTGGTGGCCAATTTCCGAATTCGTTTGCCAATTTTGACGATAACATAGCCCGAGATGGGAAACACCAAAACCACAATTGTCGCTAATTTCCAATTTTGATAAAACGCCACACTCAGCATGGCAACAAAGGTCAACCCCTGTTGAAAGAGATCTTTCACCACGGTGGGAATCGCATTACCCATGTCATTGACATCATTGACCACTCGGGCCAAAAGACGCCCCGAGGTATGGGAATGATGAAACGGCATGGGGAGACGAAGAAATTGCCCAAACAATTGCTGACGCACGTTCGCCACGAGTCGATGGCCCACATAACTCATGAGGTAGGCCTGACCATAGGAAAAAAGACCTTTCAATATTGCCACGCCAACGAGCGCCAGAGGCAAGACCAGGAGCAGTGACCGATCTTTAGCAATGAACAGGTCATCCATCACTGGCTGAATGAGCCAGGCATACACGGCGGTCATCCCCGCAACGCCCGCAGCGCACACACATGCGGCCACCAGCCTCGGCTGATACCCACGAAGATAGGAGATAATCCTGAGGAAAACGTTTACGCTCGACATTCGGCTAATACCACTTGAGCCGCCCGGTCTGACGCGCCAGGCATGCCCATTTGTTCACGAATAGATTGAAACACTTCTTGCATCTGATGATACCGAGCACGATCCTTTAACAGACTCACGGCCTCTTCATATAATCGTTCGGCGGTTGCCTCGGATTGAAGCAATTCCGGCACGATACCATGTCCAGCCACCAAATTAACCAACCCAAGATGTTTCACCAAGGCAATGCGTGTGGCAATCTGGTAGGTCAACCACGATAAGCGATAGGTAATAATCATGGGCGTCCCCACCAGCGCGGCCTGAAGCGTGGCTGTTCCCGACGCCACGAGCAGCAGGTCAGAAGCCGCCATGACCTCATTCGTCTGATCAGCGATCACGGTCACGAGCAATCCCTCACGATCGAACAGCCCTTCGAGGTATTCACTGGAAATGGACTGGGCCTGACCAATGACACACTGCACATCGGGATCAAAATCTCTCAGATGCTTCACCGCCTGAATCATTTCAGGTAACAGCGATTGCACTTCTGATATGCGGCTGCCCGGCAAGACTCCGATGATCAAACCCTCCTCAGGCAGCCCCAACTGCTTCCGCACCAATCGCCGGTCATACTGAGGTGCCAACGTATCGAGTAACGGATGCCCGACAAAATCACAGGGCACACCAGCCTCACGATAGATGGCTTCTTCGAAAGGCAAAATCACGATCATGCGGCGAACGACACGTTTTATTAAATGGATCCGACGCCGCCCCCAGGCCCAAATTTGTGGGGCGATATAATAAATTACCCGGTGCCCAAGTTTTGCCGCAATTCGAGCCAACCGAAGATTCATGGACGGATTATCGATGAAGACCACACCATCCAAGGTCTGTTCCTTGAAAAATCGCTTCATCCGCAAGATATTCGATATTCCCTTCCCAATCGTCACTGGCCCTGACACTCCCACCCCATCCAGCCGTTGTAACCCGCCTAACAGATCGACCCCAGCGGAACGCATGTGCTGGCCGCCAACTCCAAACAACTTGACGCTCGGGTCTCGAATCTGTAATGCCTTGGCTAAGTTTGCACCGTGGAGATCTCCGGAAGCCTCGCCTGTAACAATCAGAATAGTGAGAGCAGACATCATGACACTAGACTATCTAAGGGACTGTTCAAAACCTGTACTGAGTGTTGCTGAAGGAAAACCAAGATTCGTGAAACGTCAACCCTGAAGCATTGAAAAAAAATAACCAGGATGTTTCTTCCACGCTTCACGTGTTACGTCTCAGGAAAACCACGCTGGCGCCCCATTTCTTTGCGAGAGCATGCGTTTAAACTGTTCTTTAAAAAGAAGAACCTGCTCTCTGTGTGAACGGTTCGCGGAAACCAGCTTTATGGATCGATTCGTTGATGGCATGGGCCAGTTCCAATGCACGAAGCCCCTCTTCCCCTGACACGCCATGTGACACACCCGACTGGACAGATTGCACAAATGCGTGCAACTCTCGTTTGAGGGGCTCTTCATCATTGCCCTGAATCGATTCTTCTACCACGGTGGACTCTCCGCCTGGAAGAACAGTCCGTCGATACCCAAAACCTTGTCGTGATTGAAAATCCACGGACAGATACAGGTCGGATTGAAATAATCGCATTTTCCGCAAACGGCCCGTGGACATTCGGCTGGCAGTAAAGCTAACGATACACCCACCAGAAAACTCAACACGGGCATTGGCAAAATCAATTTGTGAAGACAGCACCGCCACCCCCGCCGCCTCAACGTTTTCCGTCTCGCCCAAGTTGAGAGACAAAATTAGATCCAAGTCGTGGATCATGAGATCCAACACCACATCCACATCCGTCCCACGTGGTTGATACGGAGCGAGACGATGACATTCGATGAACCCAGGGGTGTGAACAATACCTCGAATGTCATCCATGACCGGATTGAACCGTTCCACATGCCCGACTTGTAACCACAAGCCGCGTTGGTTCGCGAATTCGACCATGGCCCTGGCCTCGGAAACGGTGGACGCCAGTGGCTTTTCCACCAGAACATGTATCCCAGCCTCCAAACAGGTCTGCACGACCTCTCGATGATGAGAAGTCGGCACGGCCACACTCACCGCATCGACAACGCATAACAACTCATGGACGTGAGAAAACACCGGGGCACCATACTGTTGTCCAATCGCCTCCGCACGATGACGGTCAAGATCCACGATACCCACAAGCTGGGCATCCGGAAACTGAGAATACAGTCGAGCATGGTGTTGGCCTAAGTGCCCCACACCAATGACGCCGACTTTGAGACGATCCATGTGTGAGAACCCCAAATATCATAATGCGTGATCCGTGAAGCGTAATGCGGGGAAAGGAAAATTTCCTACGCGTTACGCATGACGTATCACGCTTTTAATCCGACAATAGCGATACCAGCGCGATTGGCCTGTTCCAACATCTCTTCTCGATCGAGAAAAATTGTTTTGTCCGCCTCTAAGGCCAAGACCGATGCCTTGACCTCACGCATAACTTCGATGGTCCGGGGCCCCACGGCCGGCAGGTCAAAGCGAAGGTCTTGCTGCGGTTTTGAGCGTTTCACCACCACGGCCCCCTTTCGAGCCAAGGCCCCACCACGA
>CAYMQW010000128.1:0-6581 GCA_964392595.1 uncultured Nitrospiraceae bacterium | reverse complement strand
CGAGACCCAGCATTTGATCGATCGACAGGTATTCCATCGTATGAAGCCGACGGCAATCCTGATCAATACGGCGCGGGGAAAGGTCGTGGATTCGGAGGCGTTGCTTGAGGCTTTTCGGGATTAAACCATTGCGTATGCCGCCCTGGATGTCACAGATCCCGAACCCCTTTCAGCCCAGGACCCTCTTGTGATGTTGCCCAATTGTTTGATCGTCCCTCGTATCGCGAGTGCCTCGGTGGCCACTCGGACCAAAATGGCCGTGGTGGCCGCAGGAAATCTTCGAGCGGGTTTAGCTGGACAACCCTTGCCACATTGCGTGAATCCTGAAGTGGGCAGAGATAGAGTTTCCTGATTGTAGTCTAGGCCTAGCTCCTATAAAATGGGGAAGTTTTATTTTTGACTGATCTAATGTCTCACCCTGGAAGAAGGGAAGATCCAGACCTCATGATACAACCGGTCCTGACCTGCTTAGATATGGAAGGGGTCTTGACCCCAGAGATTTGGCTTGCGGTCGCGGATAAAACGGGCATTGCGGATCTGAAGGTGACCACACGTGATATTCCCGATTACGATGAGTTGATGAAATTGCGGCTCAAAATTTTGGTGGATCATCGGGTGCGGATTGCTGATATAAGAAATGTGGTAGCTGAGTTGCGACCTCTTGAGGGGGCCGCAGCATTTTTAGATTGGCTCCGAACGCGATGCCAGGTAATCATTCTCTCTGATACATTTTATGACCTCGTGGCGCCGTTGATGCAGCAGCTTCAGTACCCATCCATATTTTGTCATACGTTGGACATTGATGAGGAAGGGTTTATTCGAAACTACCACCTTCGCCAAGCTGATCAAAAACGCCATGCGGTGGCGGCTCTGAAGAATTTGAAATTTCGGGTCCTGGCTGCCGGGGATTCGTATAACGATATTTCGATGCTGAAAGAAGCCGATGCGGGAGTGTTATTTTGTCCCCCGGATTCAATCAAGTCGGAATTTCCCCAATTTCCTGTGGTTAAATCCTATGGCGAACTTCAAGAGGAATTTTGCCGTGCTGGGGGGCTCGTCCTGTAAGGAATTTAGGACATTGCCCTCTTGGACTACATTTGGGCAAACTGTTAGCTGAGAAACCGAGGTTAGGTATCTTCCCGAATAAGTATTTGGAACACTCGATCAATTCAACATAATAAGCCAGAGAGTGAGTGCAATGAGAACGGGGAAATACTGGAGAAACTGCTTGCGGGCTCTATTATACTTCAGGAACCTGTCCAAGGCTAGACTGATCTATGCGGGTACACTGGATTTGGCCAGATCTTCCGATCATTTTCGGAGAATAGTCAAACTATTCGCCTCAAATGATCGAAACATCTGACTTGAACCAATACCTCCCATTGACGATCACTAATCTCGGACAGGCTCCTAGCTGTTTGATAAAGGAGGCATGACATGATTCGGTTGCCGTCGTTTTTCAAAGTCTGGTGTGTCCTCATTGTTGGGGCGCTGAGCGTTTCAGGTTGTTTAGGGGCTCGAGCGTGGACCTATCCACCGCCTCCGGATGAGACGTATTTGAGTGTTCCGGCCAAGGATTCCATTCCCGCCAGACTTGCCGTGCTCCCGCTTGAAGATCTTCGTGGCACCGAAGTGCGCGAGGAATATTGGCGAGTGGCCATTCCCTTCGTGCCGCATGGGGTGACGTCGTATGATCGTCCGGAAACAGCTGTGGATCCCGAGCAAGTTGATGAAGTGTTTTTTGATCCCCCTAAGGATTTTGCCCGAGCCCTGGCCGATGAGATTCGTGAGGCCAATATTTATTCCAGGGTAACATTTTCTGAAGACGAGACTCCTCCACCAAGTGATTATGTGTTGCGGGGTCGACTCTATTCCACCAAGTGGGAAAGGCGGCTTACCACCTATCTTTTGGGTCCACTGGGAACGGTTCTTTGGATGGCTGGATTGCCTATGGGAGAAACGACTACCGAGGTAAAGATGGATCTGCGGCTCACTCCGGCTAGTGACCCAACCCAGGTCTTGTGGAGTTTTGCCATGGAATTTCGTGGTTCAGAAGTTGATGGGACGTATTATGGATTAGGAACTTCAGTACAGAGTTATCCCGTCGCACTTCAGGATGCGTTGCGTCCGGCTATTCGTGACCTAGCTGCAAAAGCAAAAACTCGTATGGGTGGACAATAATTTCATGGTAGTTTTCGTCCATGACGGGTGGGCAAAGATCAAATGTCTGTGGTCTGGTGCCCAAGGGCACCGCATGTCCTTGGTTTCATGTAAAAATAACTAGGTAATAAAACTTATTTATTTGCTCATGTTTTCATCTTCAGGTCTCAGCAGGAACTGCCGATAACTTTTAACAGAGCGAGGATTCGGCAAAGGTAGGACCGAAACGAGTCCTAAGGGCACCTAAGAACCACGAAGAACCCCTGTATTGGGTTTTTCAGTATGGTATTTTAGAAACATTGGTTTTTAGCCAGGATGGCTGAAAGTGGAAGCAATTGTTGTATTGGTCACCACGTCTTCTGAAGAAGAGGCTGTCGCTTTAGGAAAAATATTGGTTGAGCACCGGCTCGTGGCTTGCGCGAATATTCTTCCAAAAGTGAAGTCGATCTTTCAGTGGGATGGCAAAATATCCGAAGAAGAAGAGTGTCTGATGATTCTCAAGACTAAGCAACCGCTTTTCAAGGCGCTAGAGAAAACGATAATGGCTCACCACAGTTATGATGTGCCTGAAATTATTGCCTTGCCAATTGTGGAAGGGTCGCAATCGTATTTGTCTTGGGTTCACGATATGACCAGAAATCACAAATTTGAGTAAATTGTATTCGAGGTACCTTTCAAATCAAGCAAAGTCGAACTTCTCCATTTTAGGATTGACCATCAAGGATCGACTCGAGTAAAGTACCTCAAACCGTTAATGATTCTGTGAAATTCTCATTAAGATGGAGATGCATGAAGATCTCTGATGAAGCCTATACGATAATGATTTTCCGGGAGGCGACCACAAACCCTCTTCGGATGAGATTACGAAAAGTCACACTTCGACGGGTGTTGGTCACGGCGGCGGTCCTCATTGTGGTGCAAATGGGGATTATGGCTCACTATGTGGTCCAAACCAGCCAGGTTTCTGAACTCAACACCTTACGAAAAGAGATTGTGGAAACTCGCGGGCAGACCAAGGGTTTTGCCTCTACCATCGACGGTATGAAGGAACGGATGCTGGTGATGCAGGAGCACAATCGCAAACTGCAAACCATGTTTGGGTTGGAACCTGATAATGTTGAAGACGTTGAAGTGAATGGGCAGGGTGGTGAAGAGTTTCCCTATGACAACGATTTCTATGGTGAGCCGGGGAATTTTTTAGATACTTTGGGAGTAGAAAGTCAGGCTGCCCCAAGTCAAGGAACCACGCAAGCCTCGTTGGTTGTGAATATCGAACAAGGGTTAATTTGGCTGGATCGCCAAGCATTGAAAGAACAGCAAATCTTGGATGATTTGGCTGCGACAGCTGGAGAACGTGTGGAGCGATGGGCCGCCACGCCATCCATTTGGCCTGTCAAGGGTCATATTACCTCAAAGTTTGGTCCCAGGATTTCTCCTTTCACTGGAAAAAAAGCCTTTCATTCTGGCCTGGATATTGGATCTCCACGAGGCCGTGAGGTAAGATCTCCGGCTTCCGGGAAAGTTGTGGTGGCTGCCTATGATACTCGCTTGGGGAACTTTATTCGCATCAATCACGGATTTGGGATTAAGACAACCTATGGGCACTTGTCCAAGATCCTGGTGAAATATGGCAAAAAGGTCAAACGTGGTGATGTCATTGGGTTGGTGGGCAGTACGGGAAAATTCTCTACCGGTCCCCACCTTCATTATCAGGTTGCTATAAACGATAAAGTTGTCAATCCAGTTCAATATATTTTGGATTAATAATTTGCTTTCCTTCTTCTTTTTGAAAACCGATTCCTTCCAAAAAGTCCTTTCCCCATTGTTTCATCCGTCCGCGACTCAACATAGAGGTGAAGGGGGTAGGCCCAAAGCACTAGGTGTGAGATAGAAGGTAGGCCTTCTTTTTGGAGTGCTGGGTCTTCTTTTTGGTTGCCTTCTTTGTCCTTTCGCCTTAGGATTAATAAGACGTTGATGTCGAGTATTTTCAGGATCAATTGGGGGGTAGGAATTTATCAAGATTGACATTATTTTCAATGCTTTGCTACGGTAATGGGTCTATATTATTTTCAGTTTGAGTGAAGGCATTTTTCCTGCGAGAAAATAGAAGAAAACGAGTATTTCATTTGTCTAAACATTTAGCTAAACCATACAAAAGGGAGGGTCTACGATGAGCCTCGATTATGTGAAATTCACACCAGGCTTTGGCAAATTCATGCCAAAAGAATATCGGGATATGGTGGACCATGGTCCATTTGGGAAGAAAACCACTGTATCCCAGGTTGGATCGTTTAAAGAAATCATGGAAGAACATCCCATGTGTGCGGGTTGTGCCATGACGTTATTTATTCGGCTTGCCGTGATTGCCTTTCCGAACCCTGAGGATACCATTACGGTGGGAACGGCCGGATGTGGTCGGTTGGCCATTTCTCAGGCAGCCATTCAATTTGTGTATGGTAATTATGGAGATCAAAATGGAGTGGCCAGTGGCTTAACTCGAGGCCTTAAACTCCGATTCGGTGATAAACCCAAAGATGTGGTCGTGATGGCGGGTGACGGTGGTATGGCTGATATTGGGTTTGCTCAAACGCTGCATTCATGGTTTAGAAAAGAAAAGTTCACGACGATCATGTTGGACAACGAGGTGTATGGAAATACGGGTGGTCAGGAAAGCGGTATGACCAATAAAGGCCAAGTCTTAAAAATGGCCCCGGTTGGGAAAAAATTTGAAAAGATGGATATGCTGGGAATGGCAAAGGTGGCAGGGTGTGCGTATGTGGCCACTGTGGTTCCTAATAATCCACGACGGGTGGAAAGTGTGATAAAGAAGGCTGTATTAATCGCTCGTGAGGTTGGCCCTACCTATATTCAGGCCTACACCTCTTGTAATATTGAGTATGCAATTCCAACGGAAAAGGTGTTGGAAGACTGTAATGTGGTCGAGAAAGATCGATATAAATTTGAGGAATATATGACGGATGAAGCCAAGGAATGTCTGTCGCAGTTGTATGGATACAAAGAATATTTGCCAAAACCAGTGGCGGCAGTAGAACAAAAGTAACGCTGGCTTAAGCACGTCAGGCTTTTTGAAGGCATTAAGGATAGAGGAGGGTTTGGGACATGGCGATTCGTTATAACATCCGCATGGCTGGTGTCGGTGGGCAAGGTGTGGTGACGGGCTCTCATATTTTTAGCACCGCGGTCATTAACGCGGGCGGAGAGAGCACCATTGTCCCATTCTATGGGTCTGAAAAGCGAATGGCGCCAGTGGAAAGTTACGTAAGAGTGTCTGATGAGCCAATTTATGAAATTGGCGAAATCACCTTTCCTCACATTATCATGATTTTTCATCCTCAGGTCATTACCCATGGCAAAAGCTACACCAATCCATTCTATTTTGGACTGAAGCAAGAGGGAGTGGCATTGATCAATCATGAGAGGACGATGAAGTTGGAGCCCGATCAGGAGCGAGAACTCAATGAACTCAATGCCCAATTGTACTATTTGCCAGCAACAAAACTGTCCCTTGAGGTGGCTGGGATTGACCTTGCCACGAATATGGCGATGGTCGGGGCTATTGGTGCCATTACGGGATTGACAAACATGGAGGCGTTGGCCCAAGCGGTGAAAGATCGTTTTCTTGGTAAAGGCTTTGTGGTCTCAGGAGGAACGGCGGCGTTAGATAGCGTTGTGGAAAGAAAGTTTAAGAAAAAGGCGGAGTTAATTGATAAAAATCTTGCCGTGGTAAGAGCGGCATGGGAATATGCCGTCGATAAGGGTTGGGCGAAGAAACAAGACAAAGAGGTTGTTTCTGCTGCACCAGCATAGCGAAAAAAAGAGAGGATATTATGTATTTAGTTGCGCATATTGATGTAGATATTTGTGCTGCCACGAGTTGTAAGTTATGTACGCAATTTTGTCCCGAGGCCAATACGATTCTCTATAATACCGAGGCGGGAAAAGATAGAGGCCTGAAGTATGGATCAGCCTATGTGGCCGTGGATCGTTGTAAGGGCTGCGCTCAATGTGTCTGGGTGTGTGACAATATGGCCAAACATAATGCCATCAAAATGGAAATGATTGACCAGATTGGTGACCAAGCGTTGACGGAAAATTTGACGTATTCTGAAAAGAACTGTACTGCCGTGTTAGCCAGTCCGGTTCGCGGGTAGGTTGTGACGTCAATATACCATTCCTTCCCGACCTAATGATTGGAGTAAGTACGTGGGAGCAACTGAGTTAGAAAGACTTATTGAGCCAGGCCCGGCTGGATTTCATCCTCCGTCAGCCGCCGAATTGGGTGTTCTCCCTCCAAAAGAAGACTATGGTCTGACTTTTGGTAATGAGGTTCCAGAAGTTAAAGCCCTGGAAGAAATGGCAAAAGCCATGTTCACCAGAAAAAACGCCACCATTTTTCCTGG
>CAYMQW010000127.1:0-6636 GCA_964392595.1 uncultured Nitrospiraceae bacterium | reverse complement strand
GCATAGCACAGCTATGGTGAGGGTTTTTCGATTGAGGCCCGTTCAAAGATGGCCCAAATCTTGGCGCGATATTGATCAAGTTATTTTCTCGCGGGTCCTAAGTGCGCAGTGCATGAAACCAAAGCTCTTTCTCTACGTTTCCGCTTAGAAGGGTGTTTGGGGGGTGTCAAGGTTCTGTTCTTGTTAATTTCGGTTGACGTTTTCTAAATGTCCTAACCGAAACTGAACAATGCTTAAGGCGGCGAGATGAGCAGTCTCTCCTCGTAGGATTGAGGGGCCTAGGGAGATGTGAGTGAAGTCGTGTCGTTGAGCGTCTTGTTGTTCCTCCGATGTCCACCCTCCTTCCGGACCCACTGCCAGAACCACTTCTCCTGTAAATGCTTTTTCCAAAGGAAGACTGTTTAGGCCGGGCAGGTGTTCACGCTCGACTAGCAGACAGGTGACTGTTGCATGACGAAATTGCTCAAGAAACTCGTGCAACGATGTTGGAGGGAAGACTTCGGGGACTTCCCAGCGTTCTGATTGTTGGGCAGCATCCAAGGCAATACGGGAGTAGCGTTCTTGTAAGGAATGAAATCGATCGGCTTTGGGTCGAATGATGACTCGTTCCGTGAGTAAGGGAACAATGGTGTCTGCGCCAAGTTCTGTGGCTTTTTGAATAGCCCAGTTCATATGATCGCCTTTAAGCATGGCCTGGCCGAGAATGATTTTGGCTCCTGAGGGTGGGGGACCATGTTCGGTTTTTCGAATCTCTCCTTCCAATGAAGACTTCTTTAAATGTTGAATGTGGACGTGATGCCGTTGTCGTGTTTGGTCGCACACGACCAATTGATCGCCTTCACGAAAACGAAGACTTTTTGTGAGATGATCGAACAACGGCCCTTCAATGATGAGGCGCGTGTTGGTAATGCTTTGGGAAGATATAAAAAAGACTGGCATGAATTGGGGAGGAAAGGTTTAGGGGAAGACACATTTAATCAAACATATTTTTAACCTTGTCGAATAATCCTTCTCCATTGGGTTCACCTGCGAGATTGCTTTCTTTGCAAAAGGCCGTGAGCAGCTCACGTTGCCGAGTCGAGAGTTTTGTGGGAATTTGAATTTTAATTCGCACCAGTTGATCACCCGTGTGATTGCCTTTGAGGGCTGGTGCCCCAATCCCTTTGAGGCGCAAGATTCTATCATGCTGTGAACCTTCGGGAATTTTTACGCTAGTTTTCCCTTTTAAGGTAGGTACTTCGACTTTGCCTCCCAGAGTAGCAGTGGCAAAGTGTATTGGTAGGTCAACAAGGATATCATTCCCTTTGCGTGTAAAGACTGGATGCGGTTTCACGGTGACGGCGACATACAAATCGCCAGGGGGGCCGCCATTCATTCCGTGCTCACCTTCGTGGGATAACCGAAGCCTCATGCCAGTTTCAATGCCGGCTGGAATGGTCACGGAAAGATTTCGTTCTCGGTGAATTCGTCCTTGTCCACGACAGGTCATACAGGGTTCTGAGATGATTTTTCCCGCCCCTTGGCATTGCCCGCAGGTTCGATTAATCGTGAAAAATCCTTGCTGAAGCCGAATTTGTCCTGACCCTCCGCATCCGGGGCAAGATTTCACGGAATTACTAGACTTAGCGCCTGTGCCTTGACAGGTATCGCATGATTCCCAACGTGGGATTTTGAGTTTGGCTTCTTTGCCAGAGACCGACTCTTCAAAAGTGAGGTCAAGATTATATTGGAGGTCATGCCCTTGCTCAGCCCGTGATCGACCGCCTCGTCCACCAAAAAAGTCTTCAAAAATATCTCCAAAGATGTCACCAACCCCCCCACCGCCACCACTAAACCCTTCTGGTCCGCCAAATCCCTGTGGCCCTCCTGCATGACCGAACATGTCGTACCGTTTTCGGTTTTCGCCATGACTCAGCACTTCATAGGCTTCGTTGGCTTCTTTGAATTTCACCTCGGCCTTTTTCTTTTCCTGAGGGTCAGTATGAAGGTCAGGATGAAACTGCCTCGCGACTTTTCGAAAGGCCTTTTTGACCTCGTCGTCCGAGGCGTCACGACCGACGCCAAGCACTTCGTAGTAATCTCGTTTGGTCACTGCTGCCATCTTTGCTGATCTGTGCTCATGGTGGATATTCGCGCCCTCTGATTCGATTAGTCCCTTTCAGAGGACGCCTAGCTTAGATCTATTTCTTTTCTTGATCGACTTCTTCAAACTCCGCATCCACGACTTTTTCATCATCACCATTCGTACTACTCGTGGTGCTGTCGCCGCCGCCTTCGCTATCTCCTGGGCCACTGGCCCCTTCAGTGGACGCGGCCTTGTACATTTCTTCCGCCAACTTATGAGAGGCCGTTTGCAGAATTTGCATGGCCGTGTTCATCGCTTCGATATCGTCACCTTCCATGGCGGTCCGCATGGCGGTGATGGCTTCTTGGATTTTCGTTTTGTCTTCGTCTGAGATTTTATCGCCGTTCTCCTGAATATTCTTTTCTGTCCCGTAAATCAGGCTGTCAGCTTGATTCTTGATTTCAACGATTTCTCGTCGTTTTTTATCCTCTTCGGAGTGCGCCTCTGCGTCCTTAACTAATTGTTCCACTTCTTCTTTGCTGAGGCCGCTGGAAGCAGTGATTTTGATGGATTGTTCTTTCTGTGTGGCCATATCCTTAGCCGAGACGTGCACAATACCGTTGGCATCAATATCAAAGGTCACTTCAATCTGTGGCATGCCACGTGGAGCTGGAGGAATACCCACCAGGTCGAACTGGCCTAACAACTTATTGTCGTTGGCCATTTCGCGTTCTCCTTGAAATACACGAATGGTGACGGCTGTTTGGCTATCGGCTGCGGTCGAAAAGACTTGGCTCTTTTTCGTGGGTATCGTCGTATTGCGATCAATCAGCCGGGTAAACACCCCGCCTAGAGTTTCGATACCCAATGATAACGGGGTAACGTCCAACAATAAGACGTCTTTGACATCCCCTCCGAGTACGCCGCCTTGAATGGCTGCTCCGATGGCCACGACTTCATCAGGGTTCACGCCTCGATGGGGTTCTTTGCCAAAAAACTCTTTCACGCGCTGGATGACTTTCGGCATCCGTGTCATTCCGCCGACGAGAACGATTTCGTTAATTTCGCTGGCCGACACTCCGGCATCGGCAAGGGCCCTTTTACACGGTTGGATTGATCGATCAATCAAATCATCCACCAATTGCTCAAACTTGGCCCGGGATAATTTCAACACTAAATGTTTGGGGCCCGTGGCATCCGCTGTCACAAAGGGCAGATTGATTTCCGTTTCTTGTGATGAGGATAATTCGATTTTTGCCCGCTCAGCCGCTTCCTTAAGGCGTTGCAAGGCCATGCGATCGTTTTTGAGATCAATGCCTTGATCCTTTTTGAATTCATCCACGAGCCAATCGATAATCCGAATATCGAAATCATCACCACCTAGGAATGTATCACCGTTGGTGGATTTGACCTCAAACACGCCATCTCCAATTTCTAAAATCGACACGTCAAAGGTTCCGCCTCCTAAATCGTAGACCGCGATGCGTTCTTCTTTCTTTTTGTCCAAGCCATAGGCTAGAGACGCGGCTGTCGGTTCATTAATGATTCGGAGAACATTGAGCCCTGCAATTTGCCCGGCATCTTTCGTGGCTTGGCGCTGGCTATCGTTAAAATAGGCAGGAACCGTGATAACGGCATCCGTCACTTTTTCTCCCAGGTAATCCTCCGCAGTCTGCTTGATTTTTTGAAGAATCATGGCCGCGACTTCTGGCGGACTGTAGGCTTTGCCACGAATCATCACATGGGCATCCCCATTGGGATTTTCTTGGATTTTATAGGGAAGACGCTTGAGTGTATCTTGGACTTCCCTGGAGGAAAAAGCCCGTCCCATCAATCGCTTGACGGAAAAAATAGTGTTTTCCGGATTGGTAATGGCTTGCCGCTTGGCAATCTGTCCGACTAAGCGTTCGTCTTTATCATTCATCGCCACCACTGATGGTGTGGTGCGTCCGCCTTCAGAATTGGCAATGACATCCGCGTCACTTCCGTTCATGATGGCGACACATGAGTTGGTTGTACCAAGATCAATTCCAATAATTTTACTCATTCTTGTTCTCCTTCTTTATTCAGCTCCGTGTGTTCTTCTTCTGGCGGTGTCGACGCGTCGTCGGGACTGGCGGCTTGGGCGACGGTAACCATCGCTGGACGTAAAATTCGGTCTTGGAGGAAATAGCCTTTCTGAAATTCATCGACCACACAATGTTCAGCGATGGTCGAAGATTCGACTTGTCCGACGGCTTGGTGCTTCGCAGGATCAAATGGTTCACCAACGCTCTTTGCAACCTGTTTGACACCTAATTTCTCTAACGTATCGAGGAACTGCTTGTATGTTAGCTCTACTCCCTCCAGGAACCCCTCGCTGCTTGATTGTTCTTGGCGGCACTGAATGGCTCGTTCAAGGTTGTCAACGATAGGAAGGATGTCTTTCAATAATTTTTCGTTGGCATAGCGAACCGTATCGCTTTGATCCCGTTGGGCACGCCGCTTGTAATTCTCAAACTCAGCGGCTAATCGCAAATATTTATCATTGAGAATCTGAATTTCCTCGTTTTTCGCTGTGAGTTCTGATTGTAAGACCGTTGGCACTTCTGCGGATTCTGAATTATCAGAAGACGTCTGGGGAGTGGGGTCTGTCGCGATGATTGCTATCTCCGAGTCTTGAGATTCTCCATCTACTTGATTGTCGTCGTGTGTTGGTTGATTATCTGAATGTTCCACAGTCTGTTCCTTCACTGACCGTTGAAGGCCTAAAATTTTCAAAATATTGAGGTTTTCCAACGTAGCCTTTAGGTATCGCCCTTTAAAGAGTGTGGCACTCGCTTGTGTTTCGTGCCATCAAGAACCTGAACTGGATAATTTCCTGTCCCACTGTTGGATTTGGATCAAAAGGCTTGTGGGGCAAGTTTCGACTATTCTTTTTTTCTCCCTAACAAGCCTCTTCTCAGATAGGCATGGCAATGTCGAAGTCAACCCAAAGGGTGAAAAAATTAGGGAAAATATTTAAGGGGTGTGGATAACTTGAACCAAGAAACGGCGGTTGGGCTATTCGCCTTTGACCCGGTGGTAGAGAAGGTTAAGTCCTTCAAGCGTCAAATAGGGACATACCTCTTGGATCGTCCGAGAAATAGGGGCGAGGATGGTGGCAAGGCCTCCGGTGGCAATGACTGTTGTGGTTTGTCCAAGTTCTTGCTGGATTCGTGTCACGAGTTCATCTACCAGGCCTGAATATCCAAAAATAAGTCCCGATTGAATGCTGCTGACCGTATCGGTCCCAATCACGCTTTTGGGCTTGACTAACTCTACATTTGGAAGTTTGGCGGTATGAGCATGCAGGACCTTGGCTGAGCTTTTGAGTCCTGGGGCAATGGCACCGCCCAAATACCGCCCGTCTTGCGTGATGGTGCAAAACGTCGTCGCGGTGCCAAAGTCCACAATGATCAGTCCTGTTTGATGTCGGGCATAGGCTGCAGCGGCATTGACTAAACGGTCCGTCCCAATTTCTTGAGGGTTGGCATATTGAATGGTCAGGTGAAAGGGAAAGTCCGTGCTGACGAGCAGCGGACAATGGTGGAAATAGGTTTCGATCACTTGCTCAATGACGGGTGTCACCGGAGGAACCACGCTTGAGATAATCGTGCCATCAAGATTTTGTGGCTGTATACCTCCTTCTCGCATCAGAGAGAGAAACAATGCGCCATATTCGTCCGAGGTCTTCGTGGTACTAGTCGCGAGTCGCCAAGAAGCCTGAAGGTTGCCTTTGTCAAAGACTCCGAACGCGATTTGCGAGTTGCCGATGTCTATCGTGAGAAGCATAGATTACCCAAGGCATTTTCTCTCAGGTCCTAACATGTGTTACGTCTGCCGAACGTATCTCGATAGTTTTCTTGGCACCCTGCTCAAAAGGTGTGACATGAAGTGAGCCATCTATTCCTATCGCGGTTGCCCGCCCATGAACTTCTTGAGTTCCTGTGAGAGTACAGCGAACATCTAAGCCCAGCGTTGTACATTCGGCGGCATATGCCGAATGTACTGCATCAATATTGTTTAAAGCCAGTAGATCATACCATCTTTCCAATTGGTTGAACATGCAAGTCAGAAGTGTGTTGCGATGGCATGGCTGTCCGGATTCTTGAAGCAGTGATGTCGAGGTTGGCTGAAGGTCTTCAGGGAAATCATCGAGGCTGGCATTCACATTCACGCCAAAGCCTATGATCAACACACTTGGGCTATTGCTTCGACAGGTGCTTTCACACAAGATTCCACCGAGTTTTTTGTTGCCGATCAAGAGATCATTTGGCCATTTGAGGGAGGGTTTGATCGACTGTTCTGTTTGGATGGCTTCAGAGATGGCCAAACCCGTGACAAGGGGAACCCAAGTCATATGTTGCTGAAGTCGAGGGTCTCTCAAGATCACGGAGCAATAAATATTTTTGTTGGGTGGAGAAGCCCAGAAACGACCCAATCGACCTTTTCCAGCCGTTTGATGCTCGGCCAGAATAACGGTGCCGTGCGGTTCGCCTGATGTGGCTAATCTCAAACCGAGTGTATTTGTGGAAGGTGTTTCAGTCAGA
>CAYMQW010000126.1:0-6680 GCA_964392595.1 uncultured Nitrospiraceae bacterium | reverse complement strand
GTTCAAAAAAGTTCGTCCAGCAAGGCCGCAGCCATTTTGACGAGCGGAGCGTACTTATATTACGTGAGTACGGCAAAATGGCGAGAACGCCGCTGGCGGCTTTTTTCGACATTCCCATTTGCCCAAACGTAACGTACGGAAAATTTGTGAATAAGGAGAAACTAACAATGAGTCGAAAAAAACAAGTGTGTGCATTCGTGGTGTTGGGCGTGGTGGTGTTTCTTGGTGTGGGGTGTTCCTCAGGACCCGAAGAGCCAACGTCTTCGCCTACCACGCAAGATGCAAGAGGGGACTCAGATCGGTTTTTTCAGAAAATGGAACAAGAAGAAAGTAAGAAATAATCCTATCACTCGCTTCCTTGGCTGGTGGTTATCCGTTGACGGATCCTTCGTCTCTGCTCAAAACAGGCTTCTAGGGTTGCAGGCAGGGTGTCCCTTCAGGTTTTGACCGTAGCCTGCTTTACAATAGGGTGAAAGTGCCCTGTTGGTAGGGAGTTTTGTTGATATTCGCCTCCATTCAAACCAATTTCTGTCTGTATATCTCACCTCAATGATCTTGTTAAAGGATGCTCTTGGGTAGTCCGACACTATCTAAGGAACATCATTTTACTAAGACGTTCGTGTCGGTAAAGGAGGCATTGTGACCACAGAAGACAAGCTCAAGGCATGGGAAGATTTTGGTGCATGTATTCAACCACTCATTCCGGTGCTCATTGGTCAACTTCAGGGTGTAGTTGAGGAAACAGATCGCGCAGCTGCTAACTTAATTGAACGGTTTCAAATCATTTCTCATAAGGTGTCGTCGGAAAACGATACGCAAAACCCACAAGCTGCTGCCGAGTTAGGCAAAGATTTTTCCCAGATCGTGATGCACATCCAGTTCCAGGATATCACCAGGCAAAAAATCGAGCACGTGAACGGCCCGTTGAAACACATGGTGAATCACCTTGCTGCCCTGGGTTGTGATAATCAGGATGACGCCCTACAGCAAGCGAACCTGGAAAAACTCAAAAGCTTTTCGGACAGTTACACAATGGCTTCCGAGCGAATGTTGATGAAGGAAATTCAGGATGGACAACAACCGGGTTTTGTAGAAACGGCGGGGAAAGCCTCACCATCACAAGAAGCTTCGATCACACTATTTTAATTTTGGCATTTTTCATGACGTGAGCGAGGGAAATATTTTCTCTTCAGGGCTTGTTTGGGTGTACATGACCAAGAGTGTCGTCAGTGGGCATTTGCGTTAAGATCACGGATCGGGCTTGATACACACCAGGCAATCCGGCTCCCGTGGCATAGACTAACCCTCTCTCTCTTTTCCCCAACGTCAAATGGCCGCGTGGCCGGCCTCTCGTATCTACGCCGATGATGTCAATGACCGGCGAGCCGAGGCCATACTCATCTAGCTTGTCTGTGGTAACGCCAATCGACAGTTCGGCGGGAAGATCGACCACACGACTGACAAACAGTTTTATTTCGTTTTGATTAATAGGACGATCCGTGGTGCCATCCAAATACCATTCCCCATGTTGCTGAATTACCGTAAATGTCTTGGAGGGAGTGGTGACAGTGAGCAAGCCGATCTCCGCCATTTCCATTCCAAATAACCGCTTATCCTGAAGGTCAAAGGCGCGTTTCGGGAGTCCTTGCAGCGTTGCCGGGGCGAGTTTGTAAATGGGCTCATCCGCCGAGGTGATGGCGTAGGTTTCATCGGATTGGTCCGAGGGCTGAAAGAACGTGACCAGATGCCCTCGTCGTCCTGTATGGACCGTGGCGGTTAGAATGGGGGGCGGTAAGCGTTTCAATAAGGCTTCTTTTTCAGATTGTGCGTCGATGAAACCTGTCGCCGATAAGTCTTCGAGGGCCATGAGCAACAGTCCGACAGACGTTTTATCCGCCGGGCCTTCAAAGGGATCAGAAAACCGCCAATTGGCGGTTGGGCCGTGCATGGAAGCCACTCGCTGTAACGTCATCTGTTGATCGACGTATTGGAGCTGAATGCGTACCACATGGGTCCTATCGAAAAACAACACATTTTTATGCCTGAAGGTAAATAGGTTTTTTCGGCGGAAGTCAGTGACCAACAAGGTGGTTAGGAGAATCTGTTTGTCTGATGCTCGTTGAGCATAGAGGGTCGAGGTTAAAGGGCTCACGCCCCCTAGGCTGAGAGTTTCAGATTGCCCCGCGGTTGTGAGTTGAATGATGACATTTGGGGAATCAAGGCCATAGTCACTGAGATCCTTCGCGTCTTCTTGGATCACACGGGAAATTTTTCCAATCTCGAGCGCACGGAGAATTTTTCCGATTTCTCGTGCGTCGGCTTTGGCCTGAACCGGTTTTCGCACGCTCCATCGGTGGCGATCGTCACGGGAAAGCTGAATCGTTTCCGTGCGCGTGGTAATTTTCAATTCCGTGACTTCGCGATAGTCAAATGGCAGGAGACGTTGAACTTTCTGTTGTTGAACCGCTGCTTGTTCCATCGTTGGAACTTCAATGGTATAGAGGTACAGGGCGAGTCCGGCGAAAATCACCGTGAGTAAGATAGTGGTTCGGTAGGATGTCATAATAGGGTGATACGAAAAGCACAAAATTCGAAGCACCAAATCTCAAACAATGTCAAAATTCGAATGACAGAAATTCCAAACTGTCCTTTCATAATTGTAGCAATTTGTTTTTTGATCATTAGCATGTGTTTAGAATTTCGAATTTCGTGCTTCGGAATTTTCCTGTAGTCTACAATTGACTTCGTCGGCGCCAAATTGTGATCCCCAGAAACAACAACAGCAGGGGAACCGAAAAGACTTGAACCGCTAGCAACATCTGTTCCTGTGTCGGATTCGGAATGAATGGGGCAAATGTAGGATCTTTGGCTGAAATAGAAATCAGGGCTTCTTCCTGCGCAAGCCAGGCAACGGCGTTTAACAGAAAGTCGGTATTGCCGGGAAACTTCGCATACGCGTTACTGGCAAAGGCCGAGTTGCCAATAATGACGGAGGACGGATGCGGTGCTCCAGAATTTTTTTCATCCGTGAACTCCAGCGCTGCCGCGAGTGTGAACGGTCCTTTTCTGTCTTCGCCTTCTTCGAATTCTGGAGTCGTCCGGGTAAAGTTCGTCTCAGCCCAACTGGCTTCCGAGGATTGGGTTAAGGAGGAAAAGGTCCACAGAGGGGCCGTGGTGGGGTCAAAACTTACGTCCTGTGACACCGGGAGCAAAATTGGTGCGGTAAAACCTTGGGTGATGGCGTGAGTCGTAAAACGTCGAACAAGTAAAGCCGTAGGGCTCCCTTGCGACACACGATCCTCGGGATCGACAATAATCCCTGGCCCCAGCGTGAGTCCCCATTGAGCCAGCATGGGTTGAAGCCCGGAGGTAGTTTGAGGATCAATCAACAACAGCACGCGACCACCTGCCTCAACAAAGTTCGTGATGCGATCGGTCTCTGTTTTTGAAACCGGTTCACGGGGTCCGGCCACGATGACTATAGTGGTTCCCTGAAGGGGCGTAGCATCGTTCGTCAATATTGCTCGACCGACTTCATAGCCTTGGGTCTCCAAGCGTTCCTTTAGAAACGACAGTCCTCCGCTTTCGTAGTCTTGTATTCGTCGTTCCCCATGTCCTTCCAGAAACACGATCCGTTTTTTCTCATCCTTGGTCACGCGAATCAGTGCACTGGTGAGATTCGCCTCGGTAGGTTTTGTCACCTGGATGGTTTGCCCCCCACTCTGAAACACGGCGGTATCGATTTTTGTAATATCGAGCTCCCGAGCGAGTTGAGGTTCCTTTTCGGGGTCAACAAATGTAACCAGAATATGAGTCGAGACGTGGCTGTAGGTGTCGAGCAAATCCCGATACGCGCCGAACCCTGGGCTGCGCTCATGGGCAAAGATGCGAATGTGGACATCCTGTTTGAGTTGGCCCAAGACTTGAAATGTTTGAGGCGCAAGAGAGAAACGCTGGGTTTCGGATAAGTCCCACCGTCCTCCGTGGCGGACTGCCAGAAAGTTCACGATGACGAGGATGCCGATCATCAACAAGATCGCCAGGATGCTATGAAAACCAAGTATGGTGGAACGCTGAGTGGAAAATGTTTTGAGTCGCTTCCAATTGCCGACGAGGTACATCGACAAGCACAGCAACCCAAGGCCTTCAAGCGTCGTGACGGTTCCTGGTCGGGATGGATCGATTTCTGACAGCACCACTCCGCTGAGGGCCAGCACTGCTCCCAAGATTCCTAACAATGGCATGAGTGAGCCTATTGCCATCGATGTGAATCCACAACTCGGTGAGCGATAAACAACATCAACACCGTGCCGGACAGGTAGTACACGATATCTTTGGCTTCCAGCAGCCCTCGGACGAGACGATCGTAATGCTCCACAAAGGAGAGATAGGAAATGATCGTACCCAGTGTGGTGTCACCCAACATTGATCCCAGCCCACCAATAAGCCAGAAAACAATGATAATGCCAAAACTCAGACATGCCGCGACAATTTGATTTTCGGTCAAGGTCGAAGCCAGGACACCACACGATAAAAAGAATGCACCTTGCAGGGCTAAACCAAGATAGCCGGTCAGAATGGGGTCGATATTAAACGTGCTATAACACGAGAGTACGAACGGTGTAAGTCCGGTTAATCCCAAGAGACCGAGGTACATGAGCAGCACGCTCATGAATTTGGCGGAGATAATTTCATTGATCCCGATGGGGGAGGTCAGCAGTAATTCCATAGTGCGCAATTTTCGCTCTTCGGCGAAGAGACGCATTGTGAGCATCGGCAGCAGGAAGATGAGGATGATGCCCAAACTATGAAAGATAGGGCGGAAGACTAATTCATTCAGGTTGAGATGTGCATAGGTATTTTGCATTTGCAAAAAACGGATGGCTTGTTGCCCGGCATTCACAACCATGAGGTGCGCCAGGAACCCGGAAATAAACAGGAACACGGCGCCGACCACATAGAACACGGGTGACACCACAAAACAGCGAAGTTCTTTAGCAATGAGTGTGTTGACAGGTGTCATGCTTGGGGCTGGTTGTCTACGGGGGATGATGGGTGTGAGGAAGGAGCAGTGTCTGGCGCGTGGGCTGGGTGTTCGTCCTGTTGCGTCAATTGAAGAAACACGTCTTCCAATGAGAGGGAAAGGAGTTTCAGTTCCAAGAGTCCGACACCTTGATTGACGACAAACTGCGCGATGTCTTCCCGCAGGTCCTGCCCGAGCTCACATTCAATGATACTGGTTTCCGCTGTCGCACCCTTGATGACCTGGAGGACGCCGGGAATCGTTGAGAGCCGTTCACGCCAATTATCTGGAGGGTGTTTAATGGTGAGGCTCATTTTTTCCGACTGTCGCAGTCGAGAGGAGAGTTGCGCCGGCGTATCTTCGGCCACGATGCGGCCCCGGTCAATTATGACGACACGATCACATATGGCGGTGGCTTCCGACAAAATATGCGTGCTTAAAATGACCGTATGCGATCCCGCTAACCCACGAATGACGTCTCGAATTTCGATAATTTGTTTCGGATCGAGTCCTATCGTGGGCTCATCAAGAATCAACACGGGTGGGTCGTGAATCAGGGCTTGTGCCAATCCGACTCGTTGGCGAAACCCTTTGGATAAATGGCCGATCACCCGGTGGTGGACCGATCCGAGTCCCAGTTGCTCAATAACGTGGGCCATGCGACCGGGAACGCGTGAGGGAGGCAGACGTTTTAACTGGCCAACGAACCTCAGATATTCCGTCACGGTGAGTTCTTGGTATAATGGTGGGGATTCAGGCAAATACCCTATGCGCTGTTTGACTTCTTGTGGGTGGTCAAGACAGTCAAACCCTGCAACCTGGACCGTGCCTGCGCTCGGCGGCATAAAGCAGGTGATAATGCGCATGGTGGTCGTTTTTCCCGCGCCGTTTGGCCCTAGAAATCCAAGGATTTCGCCTTGCTTGACGTCGAAGCTGACGTCTTCAATGGCCATGTGGGTTCCGTAACGTTTGGTGAGGTGTTGAACGGTAATCATGCTTAAGCTGATCGTACGATCTCGTTCGCTGGCTCGTGTTGTCGTTGATAAAATTTTGAAATCACGCGGCCAGCGGGAAGGGTTTAGATCATACTGGCCGGAAAATTCCTCAGTCAAGGCATGTGTGTAATAGTTGCGATTCGGAGGAAATCGCAATCATTCGTTGACAATTTTGTGTTATTGCTTAATAAATAGGTAAATTAATGTCTACATTAGGTCTACACACTGATGGGCTCTTCTCTCTAGGGGGCAGGGCATAGCCTCTTTTCCAGTGTTGGATGGGATGAATGAACCAAAGGGACGTTATATTTATTGAGGTTACCATTTGTGCCTGGTGAAAGGGTCTAGATGAAAGGAGTTGATTGATTATGTGTAATGTGAAAGGTTCAGCTGGCCTCGTTATTGCGGCCGCAGCCATGATTTTATTCCTCACTGGGTGTGAGACCACGAAACATGCCGAAGTTATGAGCGCTGAGGAATTGGCCGCCCAAGCCCAGGTTTCTGGCCCCCAGGTTTCAGGCGGCGACCAAGGAGGGATTCCTCTGGCTGGTCAAGCGATGAGCGAAGACTCCCTGTCGGTGGGTGATTCCTCAGGGACGGCTGCTGGAACTGGGAGTTCGGAAGGTCCTCCGTCTCCCACGCTTCGTGACGTGAGTGGTGCG
>CAYMQW010000125.1:0-6702 GCA_964392595.1 uncultured Nitrospiraceae bacterium | reverse complement strand
TGCCCTGTCGCAGATACACGTGCAAGGCCAGTAGGAGGGAAAGCTCAAAATTTTAAGCACGAAATCTCAAACAAACTCAAAATTCAAAAGACGGAAATAGCCAACAATCCGTTTAAAACGTGGGAAATTAGGTATGTGATCATTTGGATTTGTTTCGAATTTCGTGTTTAGGATTTCCCCCATTTATTTGAGGATGTCCAATCCCATGATCTTTTCTGAATCACGACTTCGATGGTTTAGTTTCTGGATCACGCTGCTTTTAATCATCGTGTGTAATGGCATGTTGTTGGGCGGTTTATGGGCAAGCGGTCTGGACCTGGACTTCGTGTTGACGAATTCCGATCTCTACGATCCAGCAACTGGGCATTGCGTGGGTGTGGCTTGGACGAACGTGTCAGGTGTCGAAGGCCCTATTCAGGTGTGTTCGGAATGGCTAGATACCACTGATCCAACTGGGCACGTTCACACGCTCAGAACAAATGAGCCGTTGGCAATGGGGGCAGATGGGAATTTGTACTATCAGAATGCCCGAAACGCGGATCATCGACTTTTAACTTTACTTGCCTTTACCGTCGTGGTGATTTATTCCGGAATGCGCCTGAAACGGTTTCTCCTTACCTGGTACCAGCTCCAGCTTCAGGCAGGCAGTCAGCACATAACATGACTTCAGCCGGATTCATGTTTGTGGGGAGGAGAGTCTGGGAGTTCAACCTCCAAACGTTACCATTTCGGGAATCCTATCCTATCTCGGATAGAAATATTTATGAGAAATCACAAATTTATGGTACATTTTCGCTTCTTCTGCTCGATGGGGTGAAAAAAATGTTGGCTGGACCATCCCAGCCATGAAGGGAGAGCTTACGCATGCGGAACAAGAAGTACGTCTACTACTTCGGTGACGGCAAAGCCGAAGGGAAGGGCTCAATGAGAGAGCTCCTTGGCGGAAAAGGTGCTGGTCTTGCCGAAATGACCAACTTGAAAATTTCCGTCCCATCAGGGTTTACCATCACCACCGACGCCTGCCTCGAATATTTTCATTCCAAGAAAAAGTATCCAACGGGAATGTGGGATCAAACCCTCCAGGGATTGAAGCGCGTTGAACGGTCCATGAACGCTGGGTTTGGCGATTCAAAAAACCCCTTGCTCGTGTCAGTGCGTTCGGGCGCGCGTGCTTCCATGCCAGGCATGATGGATACGGTCTTAAATCTGGGATTGAATTCTGTCACGGTAAAGGCCCTTGCCAATAAAACACAGAATTCGCGATTTGCCATGGATGCCTATCGCCGATTTATTACGATGTTTGGTTCAGTGGTCATGGATATCCATCGTGATAAATTTGAAGAGATATTGGATAAAAAGAAACGATCTTTGGGCGTGACGAGTGATACCGATATTCCCGCTGGCGATCTTGCGGAGCTAATCACCCAATATAAAGAAGTGGTTCGCCAGGAAACGGGGAAAAAGTTTCCTGAAGATCCTTTAGTTCAGTTGAAGATGGGCATCAATGCGGTGTTTACCTCCTGGTTCGGTGATCGTGCAGTGACCTATCGAAAGATTTATGACATTCCCGATACCTGGGGGACGGCGGTTAATGTCCAAACAATGGTTTTTGGGAATATGGGAGAGACCAGTGGAACGGGAGTCGCATTTACCCGAAATCCCTCAACGGGTGTTCGAGTCTTTTTCGGAGAGTGTTTGTTGAATGCCCAAGGCGAAGATGTTGTAGCTGGAATTCGAACGCCCCTTCCTGTGACGGCTCTTAAAGATGCACTTCCTCCGGCCTATAAAACCCTCATGACCACCCAAAAGACTTTGGAAAAACATTACCGCGACATGCAAGATATGGAGTTTACCATTCAAGAAGGCAAGCTCTACATGTTGCAAACCCGAGTGGGGAAGCGAACTGGGATCGCAGCCGTTCGTATTGCGATCGAGATGGTGCGAGAAGGTCTTATAGATAAAAAAGAGGCCGTTCGTCGGGTGGCCCCGGAACAACTCGCCCAGTATTTGTATCCCATTTTTGAGCAAGCGGAAGAGGAAAAATTTCAGCCGGTTGGCAAAGGGTTGCCTGCGGGACCTGGTGCGGCCTGTGGCCAGATTGCGTTGACGCCGGAATTAGCCGTTGCCATGAAAGCTCGTGGTGAAAAAGCTATTTTGGTGCGAAAAGAAACGAGTCCCGATGATATTCATGGCATGCACGCGTCGGAAGGATTTTTAACGGCCACGGGAGGAATGACCTCCCACGCGGCAGTGGTCGCGCGCCAAATGGGAAAAGTCTGTGTGGCTGGGTGCGAAGATGTCGAAGTCTTGGAAGGCCAAGGCAAGGTCAGAATAGGATCGACTGTCTTCAAAGAAGGTGACGACCTTTCCCTCAATGGGTTTACCGGTTGTGTCTATGGGGGGCTGCTGTCGGTGGTGGCGTCCGAAGTGATTCAAGTCATTCAAGGGAAGCTATCGGTCAGTCAGTCTGAAAAGTATCGGTATTTCTCGACCATTCTCAAATGGGCCGATGAATTTCGACGCCTGAATGTGCGCGCGAATGCCGATGTGCCTGACCAAGCCCAAATCGCGCGAGGCTTCGGCGCGGAGGGTATTGGATTATGTCGAACCGAACATATGTTTTTCGCTGAAGATCGTGCGCCGATCATGCAGGCCATGATTCTCGCCTCGACTCCCGAAGAACGAGGAAAATATTTGAATCAGCTTCTTCCCCTTCAGAAAAAAGACTTTATCGGGCTCTATCGTGAAATGAAAGGGTACCCCGTCACCATTCGACTTCTGGACCCGCCCCTCCATGAATTTTTGCCCAAACGTGAACACCTGATGGTGGAAATTGTTCGTTTGGAATTGACCAACGGCAGCCCAACTGAGATCGAAGAAAAAAAGAAAATATTAGCTCGAGTTGAAGAGTTACATGAATTCAATCCCATGCTCGGATTACGGGGATGTCGCTTGGGTATTACCATGCCAGAGATTACTCGCATGCAGGTTCGTGCGGTCATGGAAGCAGCCTGCCACGTGGCCAAAGAGGGCATGAAGCCCATTCCGGAAATTATGATCCCCTTGGTCGGCATGCCCTCGGAGATGAAAGCCCAAAAAGCGCTCATTAAAGAAGTAGCTGAAGAAACCATGAAGCGGTGTGGCAAGAAGCTGTCCTATCTGGTTGGCACGATGATTGAGTTGCCACGCGCAGCCGTGACCGCACGCAAGATTGCCGAAGACGCCGAATTCTTTTCCTTTGGCACCAACGACCTCACGCAAACCACGTATGGAATCTCGCGTGACGATGCCTCAAGGTTCACGGGTTTTTATCGCGAACATCACTTACTGGAATTTGATCCCTTTGCCGTACTCGATCAAGAAGGCGTGGGGGCGCTCATGCGCTTGGCTCGGGATGAAGGTCGTGCCGCTCGTCCAGACATTAAACTTGGGATTTGCGGTGAACATGGTGGAGAGCCCAGTTCCGTAGAGTTCTGTCATAACCTTGGGTTGGACTATGTGAGTTGCTCCCCGTATCGTGTGGCTATTGCACGGCTCGCCGCAGCGCAGGCTGTACTCAATGCGGAAGATCAGAAACCGGCGGCGAAGCCAAAGAAAAAAGCTGCGAAGGCTTCGGCCAAAACCAAAACCCATGCCCGTCGCGTGGCTGCCACGACGTCCACATCCAAGCCGAAAGCCAAAGCACGGCCACGAAATACTAAAGCTCGCCGGTGAGTGACGTCGATCCAGACGTCACATTCATGAAGCAGGCCCTCAGGCTTGCGGCCCGAGGCAGGGGAACGACAAGCCCGAATCCCATGGTCGGAGCGGTGATTGTGGCCAAGGGGAAAGTCGTAGGTGCCGGCTATCACAAACAAGCCGGTGGCCCACATGCCGAAGTCTTTGCGCTCCAACTAGCCAAATCCCAATCTCGAAACGCCACCCTCTACGTCACGTTAGAACCCTGCTGCCATACGGAGAAACGAACTCCTCCTTGCGTGCCCGATATTATTCATTCAGGCGTCGGTCGGGTTGTCGTAGCCATGCGAGACCCTAATCCACAAGTGGCTGGGCGCGGCATTCAACAATTGAAACGAGCAGGGATCACCGTAGACGTTGGGTGTCTCCAACACGAAGCCGCCAAGCTCAATGAAATCTATGTCCATTGGGTCAAAACCGGACGGCCATTTGTTATTCTTAAAAGCGCAATGACGTTGGACGGAAAAATTGCCACGGCGAAAGGTGAGTCAAAATGGATTACGGGCCCAAAAGCGCGAGAACATGTCCACCAACTTAGGAGCCAAGTGGATGTCATTGCGGTGGGAGTGAATACCGTTCTCAAAGATGATCCACAGCTCACCGTCCGGCTCTCAGCGAAAAAAGGACAATCAAAAAATTCTCGCCAACCAGTTCGGATGGTCTTCGATAGCCGACTTCGAATTCCCCTTACGGCCTATGTTCTTCAAGGGATCCAACAATCCCCAACAGCCATCGCCACCACAAAAATGGCCAGCCACAACAAAATTGAACAATTACGATCGATGAATATAGAAGTTTTGGTGCTTCCTCAAAAACGAACCCACGTCTCTATTCGCCGATGTCTACAAGAACTTGGGAGCATGGGGATCACCAGTCTGATGGTAGAAGGTGGGAGCGAGTTAAACGCCAGTTTTTTACGTGAGGGACTGGTGAATCAGATTTATCTTTATGTGGCTCCAATGTTGCTAGGAGGACAAGATGCAAAAGGTTTGTTGGGAGGGTTCTCACCCAAACACTTGGGTGAAAAAGTTGCGGTATCAAATCTTCACCTTCAATCCCTCGGCGATGATGTATTGATCACAGGAGACTTGTAAAAGGAAATTATCATGCGATTGGCGTCAGGAAAAAAACGCGACCATATCGGCTCGCGGTAGATGTATCTCCTTTCCTGAGGGCGTCCCGTACATCATCAAGAATATACGCGTCATCTAATTGAGAGATACGGTGACCATTTGTCATCCGTGACTATAACCTCAACCTCAACTTCCGCAAGATACTGACCTTCGTGGATAAGCTTTGTGCGTTTGTGTGTAGTCATACACGTCTCCTTATAAAACCTTCCTCCCATCGATCTGGGCTTGGCCTGTAGGCGGTGACAACCACTGCTGGTTCAGAATGTCCCCCCAAACAACGTGGATGGGCTTTCCATTTCGATTCTTCTGTAACACCAGCATACATTGGCCTTTAGGATAGTCAGGATATTCTTCAACAACAACTCCGGTCGCAATGTTGTCGATAACGTCACGAATAAAGATGTTATCCGCTGCCAGTTCGTCGTATCCGTGTTCAGAAATTCGAATGGATCCTGCCTGGATTAGTCGTTTGTTTTGATGAAAGATATCGGTCCTTTTAGTTGATGGCACCTATGGCAAGGCAGCAATGTCGGTTTTACCTTTTTGAGTGTACATACCAATCTCGATGTTTTATTATTTCATGGCGTTGAGAAGGTCGCAATGAAATACAGAAGGGAAGATTCTCGAAGTTGCAAAATGTATCCTATCAATGTGAAATAGGGCCAGATTATGATGGAGAAAAAACCCGTGGGCTCAGTCGAAGAGAAATGCAGAGTGAAGTTCAATGGGCACTGAGACGAGTGCCAAGCGATGTTGGGAAGCTTCCGAAGTTTATCGGTGACCTCATGGTGACACTTATTGAAAAGAATGACATGGCTCTGGTTCCCTCATTGCAAGAGGGTGAAAGTAAACCTTCATTTTAAAGCAAAAAATCATATCTAATTTGGACTGAGGAGGTCACTATGAAACAAGTCGCTGTCATTTTATCAGGCTGTGGATTTTTAGATGGGGCCGAGATCACCGAGGCTATTAGTACGTTGGTGGCAATTGGACAGCAAGGGGCCGAGTATAAGTGTTTCGCGCCGAATAAGGATGTGGCTGAAACGAATCATCTCACTCAACAACCCACCGGGCAACATAGAAACGTGCTGCAAGAAGCTGCTCGTATTGCACGCGGTGAGATTCAGCCATTAGAAGACTTAAAGGCACAAGACTTTGATGCACTCGCATTTCCCGGAGGATTTGGCGCGGCACTGCACCTGTGTGACTTTGCTCAAAAAGGCAGTGGTGGAGAGATTGACCCGCAAGTCCTCCGTATCGTGAAAGAATTTCATGAGAGTCGCAAGCCAATCGCCGCGATTTGCATTGCCCCGGCGATTATGGCCTTGGCGTTTGGCGATAAAGGCGTCAATGTGACTATTGGGGATGATCAGGGAACAGCATCAGAAGTCGAAAAAACCGGCGCCAAACATTCCAACTGCGCGGTTGAAAAATTTGTGGTGGATTCTGCCAACAAAATAATCACCACCCCCGCCTATATGTACGGCACCGCCAAACCCCACCAAATCTTTGAAGGCGTGAGTGGAGCCATTGCCGAGCTGATTAAGATGGCGTGAGGACGAAGCCCTTCGCAGATCTTTATGAGAATGGAGGTGAATATTGAGATTGGACTAATTGACAGGATAGGAGACAATCCGTAGCATAGGTCCGTCTTACGCAGCAGGACTTACCATGGCCAAAGAAGTAATCACTCTAAAGGACTCCTTTTCTCAGGACGTCCTTCAACATGCGATCAACCGGGAAATGCGGGTACTCCATCTATCCGTGACCCAAATCCAGACTAAGGACCCGCGAGAAAATAACTTGACCAATCTCGCATCCAATCTTCGGG
>CAYMQW010000124.1:0-6712 GCA_964392595.1 uncultured Nitrospiraceae bacterium | reverse complement strand
CGTCAGCCTTTTGGTGTGTTTCGATGAGTGTTGCGGCGATTGAGAGGTGAAGAAAGGGGCGTGGGGAAGGCCTAGCCTTCCCCATAAGATGGTTGTAAAAAAAACCCTTCTCCGGTAAATGACGTATGCTTAGCACTGGCCCGGCATGGAACAGAAAAACTCCTCTTGTATAACCTTGTCATTGTCCACGGTGTACAGTCCGATTTCTTCTAACGTCATTCGTTGGCCTGTGTGTTTGGGAGTCACTTCGTATTTAAACCAGAGCGCGAAGCGATTGCCATGGGGATAGGGTCCGCGGACTTCTCCGGAGTGGACTTCATGATTGTCCATCCACCATTTGTTTTTGCCTTTGATGGCTTCGATCCCTTTTTGGGTTTGCTCCATGCCTGGCATACCGAAGGCTTCGATACTCACAATGTCCGGGCTATAGAACTTTTCAATGGCTTCGAGATTTTTGCCTTGTTGGCACAGCGCGACAATTTCTTGTCCAATTTCCATGACCGACATGTGGATCCTCCAAAATAGAAGTGAATAAGTCCAAACGTTTTTATTCTACAAAGTCTGGAACCAGATTCCCAGGTTAAGCTTATAAAATTTTGGGGAAGATTGAAATCCCGGAGGACGTGCTCGTGTAAACGTTACGAAGTCTCGGTTGTTTGCGGAGTTGGCTGTCCAGGAATCGGGAAGGGTTCTGGGGTTCCGAATGGTAAGGTTTCCACGTACAGTGAGGTCGAGGGGAAGGCAAAGGCGGTACCATGGCCTTCCACAATGTCCTTGATTTTATATCCAAGGCGTTCCTTGCAGGCCAGCCATTCGCCCCACACCGTGGATTTGGTGAAACAGTACACCATGATATCGATGCTAGATGCGCCGAACGAATCGACAAAGACAAACGTTTTGGTTCTGTTGGGATCGGTTTCAAAGTCTTCGCTTTCTTTCAGGTAAGCTAAGATGTCTTGAATGATGAGCCGAAGTTGGTCTTTGGTGGTGCGGTATTCAACCCCGATGGTCCAATAAATCCGCCTGTTGGTCATCCGGGAAAAATTAATGAGGGCCTCGCCCGCTAACCGCGCATTGGGAATGGTGACCAACGCCTTGTCGAACCGACGAATTTTTGTGGCGCGAAATCCGATATCTTCGACAATGCCGTCTATATCGGTAGTGCGAATCCAATTGCCTTTTTCAAAGATGCGGTCCAGAAAGATGGTCAAGCCCGCGAAAAGATTGGCAATGAAATCTTTGGCCCCAAGAGCCACGGCCATCCCGACCAATCCTAAACTGCCCAGTACGGCTGCCACGTTGAATCCCCACTCCTGAAACACCGCGGCGATGCCGAGGCACGTCACGATAAATTTTCCCAGCTTCACGAAGAAGCCCTTCATGCTGTCCCGCATGCTGATATTGCCCATCATTTCGATGCCACGATCCATGAGTGAGGACAAGGGATCGATGAATCGAAAGATAGCCCAAAACAACATCAGCGCGATGAGCGATCGGATCAGCTTATCAAAGATATCCCCGACGGCCTCAGAGAGCGGCAACATTTGTACGCCGACATAGAGCCCGACAATGACAAAAGCTAGCTCAAGAGGTTTTTCCAAGGCATCAAGGAGCAGGTCGTCAAGGTCAGTTTTGGTTCGACGGGTGAGGGCTCTCAGCGTAGTGATCACGAAACGGTAAAACAATCGCCGAATCCCCATGAATGCCAGGACAATGAGGAGCGCGGTGACGACCTCTCCCACGCTGATTCCGAACACGCCGGTCTCCCACACCGAGGAGAACTCTGTTCCGAATGATTGAAAGGGATTCACTAGGTTGTGTCTTTCAGTTATTGATTGGACAAGGATGGACAGAGGTGCACACGGCTTAGCCCTTACCCTGCCGAGTTATCTCCGATTGCATGTCATTTTTCCCTAAGCGCAATTCTTTCTTTGGATGAAACGGCCAGAAGCCCAAAGGAGATGTAAGGATGGAAGAGTTGAATGGGGAAAAGCTGGAAAACCCAGTATCGCGTCGCCTATTTTTTTGTCCATTGGCCTGACGGCAGTTGAATGTAATGCCCGGGTTTTGTTTTTTTCATGGCCGTCTTGCCCGCGAGCATTTCGACGGCTTGCAGCTTGGTCTTATTCCGCTTGGCAATCTGTTGATACCGTTGTTTGCGTTGTTGATTGACGTTGTCGATGAGTGATTGCACACCCGAAGATGCGTTTCCTGTGACAGCTCCAAGATAGCCATTGAGCCGTTCGCCCACGAGGCCTCGGCCTTTGGCGTCACTGAGGGACAGGGCCCAGGCGGTGGAACAGGCCAATCCCAGAGAGAACACGACGATTACACATTGGATAGTCCATCGAGGAAGTGTCGATCTCATTGCATTCACTCCATTTTACATCTCGGCTAAAACAACTTACTGTCTTCAGAAAAGACATCCTCTAAGTCTTTTTCAACTTTGATCCGAACTTCGTGATCAATCTTGATGTTCAAATTAATCGTGATGGGTTTGTCGGGCGGAACCACTTCGATTCGGGGGGTACAACTTCCTACGAGGATACTGCTCATGAGTAAAGCGAATCCCAGAGTACATCGCATGTGTCGTTGGATGTTCATGAGTGAATCGAGGTAGGTGTTGAATAAAAGGCCAACCAATTTCCCCCTGTCTTTATTAGAACAACGGACCTTGAAAGAGTTGATCAATCTTGTCTTCTATGTCCTTTGTGCCTTGCAAACTTTTAAGTAGCGCTGGAATATTTTCATCGACATTCAAGTTGAAGTGAACCGGGCGACCTTGCTTGAGGTCCGGGTTTCTTCCCTCCAGCCGCGTAGTTAAGTTAAGCGTACCATCTTCCTGGTAATGTATCCCAACTCGTAATACATCATAATGGAAATTCCTAAGAGACTGCAAAACAATTTTCATTTGCGGATTGGCTTGGATGAGGGTATGGGCCGTGTCTTCAAGGGATTGAAAATGAATCACGCCTCCCGGTGCCCGTGCCGCGAGCTTTCCATCTTTCACTTTGACGGTTGTGGTATTCAGAGTAATTGGGATGACTCCATCCAGAATCCCGGTCCCATCCAGCCCTTTTTGTTGCTCGAGTTGCAAGAGTTGATCTAATTGAATGCCATCCAATTTCACGGTGAAGAGCGCCGGTGGTCTCGCCAAGTCAAGGTAGATGCGGGGGCTGGATATTTTCCCACCAAATACGTTGGTTGACACATTTTCCAGATCCACCGTAGGTAAATCGTCCCCTTCCCCGAGTGCAAGATCTACCCTGAATGTGGTGTTGGTGAGTTCAACCCCGGCTTTCACACTTCCCACCGAAACTGTTGCCGGTGGGAGTGTGGCAAAGTTGTTGAGGCTGTTCGCAACGATGTTGATCGTGGTGTTTACGTCCTCGATTAACACGTTCTCGTAGTACCCGCTAATATTCTTGAGTGCGACGGTCACGTCTCCTCGGGTGATTCCGATACTAGAAGATTCACCCGGAGTCATGGGCTTCCATGCACAGGCAATTGAAATTCCAAGCTGCCCTGAAGTGATATCAAAGGGATGCGACCATGGTTGGTTTAAGCTGCTGAGGGTGATCGTTGATGGCGAAAAAGTCTTAGGTGTCAATGTCGCCTGAAGCGTTCCACGGTTTGTTTGCAGGTGGTGAACGAGACGACCCTTCGCTCGGATGGTTTTGTCAGTGGTTTCGGCGACAATGCCTGCCTGAAGTTTTTCAGGATTGGCCTCAAACCCGATGGCCAGATTCGTGGTGGGAGGATAGAAATTTTCCATTGTCGTGTTCACACCAAGTAGTTTCACTCTGCCTTTGGTTTGCCAATCTTGTCCCTCGCCCATCGCTTCTTCCAGGCGCAATCCTATTTTTGAAATTGAGACGGATTGATCGCGCCAGTGAATCTTGGGCAGCACGATTTGCGCACTGGTGGTTCCTACGTTCCATTTTCGTAAGGGCCAATCATAGGTCAAGGGAACTGGCTGATTAATGTGAAATGCAACTTTGTTCGCCCTTCCCTGATCCATTTGAATCAAACCGGTTTTCACAGAAGAACCTTCGGCCAGGGTGACATTGATGACTTGGTCTTCCAAGCCCATCTGGCCCTTGAGTATCCAGGAGATATTGTGTGCCTGCAATGGTTCGAGCTCAAGCTTGGGCCATGAACCCCAGATGTCAAATTTGACCTTGGCTTCGGTCGATAGCGGGTCCAGCAATCGACCGGAGGCATTGGTGAAAGTGATATCCATCCCGATTGGTGACCGCTCCTCTCCATATTGAACTTGGATGGGGCCCTCGATACTCCATTGCGGGTCTTTTTGGTCAAAAGAAATTCGACTACGAACCACATCGTTCAATTGAATATGGACTGGCTCTGTTTGATTAAGGTGAGTAAATGGAAGCTTCTCGGGTAAAGGGAATTTATGAGGATTGAGAAGGGCTTTCATGAAAGAGGGCGGGGAGAGGTTTACTCTCATTTCAGTCGAATTCACGTCTACTTCCCCAGAGACATTGATCGAAATGTCCTCACTTATTTTTCCCCATGCGGGGAGTTCCACCTGAGCGTCCACCACGAGGTGAAACTGAGTGGACGGGTCATTCACCATCTTTTCCAATGATTCCATCTGACGTGAAAACCCTTCCCATTGAAATTTCACCATTCCATTGACCCGTTCAAGATCAGGGCCAAGCGGCATCAGTAAGGCTAAAAACGGGGTGGCGCGTTTCAAATTTGCAGTCAGGGTCCCTTGCCAATGAAGGCCGGAATTCTGAGGTACCTTTATGACGGACTTCACATCAAGGAGGGGGTCGGCGATAGTTGTACCGGAGTCCAACACGATCTTCATCTCTCCGAGAGGGCTAATCTTAACCTGCAAGGTATATGCGTTCCCTTGGACTCCTTGAAAGGTGATGGTCCCATCGAGTGTGCCCTGTTCGTTGCGAAGAAGGCTCGATATGGTGACTTGCCTGAGAGGCCCGGTGGCTTGCTCTCGAAAAATAGTGGCTTTGGTTAAGGAGAAGAGACCGAACGGCAGGTCCGGCAGGGGCTTGGACAAAAAGGGCAAGGGCGCCCCCACCGATTTGACAGCAGACGTACTCGTGATAGATTGGGGTTGCTCGGATGGAACGCCCGTGATATCCAAGTGCAATTCTTCAAGACGGACAGCATTCAGAAACCCTCCCAATAATTGGGGGAGGTTATATTCCAGCGTCAGATTTCGAATCGTCAGAGAAGCGGTTTCTGACCCCATGTCTTTTTTAAAAGAGATCAAGGGAATACTGGTTCGTTGCAATCCTGGGTATTCTAGCTCCACGTGGATATTCCGAAGCCCGAACGCTTCAAATTGTCGTTCCACAAAAAAGGAGGCGACTATTGGAATGAGGAAATAGAGTGCCAGATTAAAGGACACCGCGATTCCCAACCACCACAACACCTTGCGCCATATGGGTACGGAGGATGTGCTCACGATAGTGAACGAAACAAAAGAATGCGTGACCGAGTTGTGACCATGAGTGCGTGAAGAAATCTAGATTTTTTGGAATGTTGAAAAAGGAGTCAGCGCCACGAGCACCACTGGCGGCCTTCATTCGGCAAGACTTGCCGGGAGTCAGAAATTTATTGACACAATCCGTTCGCCCTCAGAACACCAGAATACCATCTATCTCGGATAATTGGGACTACTTGTTGAACCTAGAAACCGCAGTTTCTAGGTTCAACTGACAATAAACTTCCAAGAATGAAGCGGAGCTCTCCATGGCCATCAGCCGAAAAACCTTCCCCGATTTGCGCACGTTGGACTGGACTGCTATTTCGTATTCGTTGCTCACCAGTGGCTGGGCGCATGTACCTCGTCTTGTTCAACCGTCCGAATGCCGGTCTCTTACCAAGTTGTATGATCAGGATCGCCATTTTCGATCACGGATTGACATGGCGCGCTACCATTTTGGCCAAGGAGAATACTCGTATTTTGCCTATCCTTTGCCCGCCGTGGTTGCTCACTTACGCACTCATATATATCCCCACCTCGTTCCTATTGCCAATCGAATGATGGAGTTGATGAATCGGTCACAACGCTATCCTGCTACCCATGCTGCCTTTCGAAAAGCATGTCAATGTCAAGGGCAGACGAAACCAACTCCTTTACTGCTTCATTACGAAGCAGGCGGATTTAATTGCTTGCATCGGGATATCTATGGCCCCACGTTGTTCCCTCTGCAAGTGATGGTGATGCTGAGTCAACAAGGCAAAGATTTTGAAGGTGGCGAATTTCTCCTAGTGGAAAATCGGCCCAGACAACAGGCTCGTGGAATCGTGTTGAAGCCGGATCGAGGTGATCTGCTCATCTTTCCGGTGTCTGATCGTCCTGTGCAGGGCAAACGCGGCATGTTGCGCGCCTCGATGCGGCATGGCATTAGTCCCGTAACCTCTGGCCAGCGGTGGGCCTTGGGTATCATCTTTCACGATGCAAAGTAAGGGCTCGCGCAAGAATAACTTCCCCTGTTTTGGCGTCGATCCATCCCGTCTGGCGGCGTTGCTCGTCCGAGGAGTATGCGCAGTCCTCGCGCCTTGCCAGACGGGTGTCTCAGCACCCAAACAGGAGAAGTTATTCTTGCGCGAACCCTAAGGACCTGCGAGGAAATAACTTGAGCAATCTCCCATCCAATCTTCGGGCCATCTTTGAACGGGTCTCAATCGAAAAACCCTCAACATAGCTGTG
>CAYMQW010000123.1:0-6723 GCA_964392595.1 uncultured Nitrospiraceae bacterium | reverse complement strand
GGAATAGGAGGATAAATCCGATATGTTAAATACATCCAGATAAAAACCCAGACCCCGACCCCCGCCCAAAACTTGGGAATCCCCATCCCGGCACGATTTAAGGACCAATTGATCACAACGAACAATAAGATCGTACCGGCCAACTCCGAAATCATCTGCATCGGCATGTAGCCTTCAACTAACTTTAACCAAGTCATCGTTCTATGCTCCTGTTTTATAATACAGAACGGTAGAGATTAAATTTCTATTCAAAGTCAGCAAGCGCCGGGGAATCTTGGCCCTCTTTCACTTGCGACAAATAATCAACGATTTTATTCACAGCTCCCGCGCTTAACTTCAGGCCAAAATCCTTTGGCATTTGGTTGTCAGGAAAATCTTTCACCACATACGCACTGGGGTTTAAAATTGACTCTGTGATATATTCCCGTGTTGATTCTGCTTTTCCCTGATACCTCGGATCCTTTATTCTTTTAGGCGCATTAGTGCCTTCCATCAACAAAGGACCTACTTTCCCAACTGCATCTTTAATTCCAGGAATAGTATGACAAGCCGGACAACCTGCTTTCATGAAAAGATCCGTAATTGGCTCCTCACCTGTTGCAAGTACTCCCCCGGCTGGCCCTCCATCGTCAGCGCTGGCTTTTGGCCGATCGGCTTCAGGAATAAATTTTTCGTATGCCGCCTGAATTTCTTCGTAGGTGGGAGCGTCCTTCCCCTCACGCACATATAACCACGTATCCACAGCTGCCAATTCTCCAATAGTGAGAGAAATCGGCGGCTTATGAATTCTTGGCATGGGACTTTCCGTATCATTTGATCCTTTTACCCCAAAACCAGGAACGACAAAGCAACTGGGACAGGCATGTGATTCTGAAATATACTCTTGGCCTGTCGTGGCCGTTCCAGAACCTTCAAATGACTCATGTTGAACTGTATCTCGTGAAGCAGGATCGTTCATATGGTATTTTTCATGCTTCAAACGTTCAACAGCCCGAGCAGGAATATCCCAGAGATTCGGGGCTCGCTCACTTAAAAACCCCTTATTGAAACCATGGCAAAGAGGACATTGCCCCTTTCCTATAGCGCCCTGAACTTTACTTTGTCCAATACCACCAAAAATTATTTTTTCACCTTCATCACCGAGTTGCTGCTTGCTCATGCTTTGGAAATCCAACTTCACTTCCGGAGGGGGAAAGCCTCCTTCTACTTGAGGAAGCCAATTCCCATAACCAGACAGTGCTGCCGCCACAAAAAACATGAAACCACCTATTCTCATTAACGCACTGATATTCGTGAAATACACACCCATGAGAAACGTTAGCGTGGTAACCATGACCAACGAAATTGGTAGTTTTCCATCATTGATCCCAAAGTTGCCCTTATAATTGACGATAGCAATCAATAGCAAGACCGCGGCCAATAGCCCGATCATGGTATTGAACCTCATACTATTTTTCTCAGCAGGATCTGAAACCTTTGATTGTTTAAATAGGAAAACTGCCACAATTAAGGCTAATAACGGCCAACCAAATGAGAGTGCCTCTGCTATTAATTCAAACACCTTAACTCCCTCCATCAATATTGGCTCCCATGTTTTACATGAGAGCCAACTTCCTTGGATCTTCTATTTCGTTAAAAGAATTTTATCTGCTTATCCGGTTAAGCAGATCACACAGCGTTAATGCCCATTTTTTTTGCTGAGATTGCGAGGATTGTGGAACGCAGCCATGACGGATAAGCATTAAAATTTTATATTCTTTCTATTCATTTCCCCCCGGCTGGCTGCGGTATAGGAATGGCAGGTGCTGGCTCTGTTGCTGGGACAGGCACCTTTTTCATACCAAGGGTCCCAAGCCAGAAGACAAACATAATTGTAATCCAGAAAAACAACACATTGAAGGAAATGACGTTCGCAGCAAATCCGATTGTGTGGGTATATGCCCAAGGCGAATTATCTCGCATGACTTCGTTCACATGCCAGAACAACCTCACGGAGGAGCGGATGTACCCCATCAACCCCATCATCCAAGTAAAGGCGGTTGCCAACATGATAAGAGCGTATTGTGACCTCATGGAAATTTTCCCATACATAATAGGCCCAATTTCCTTTGCCCCCCTTAACATGATGAGATTGATCGTCGTTCCTATAAACAAACAGGACAGCGTTCCCGCTACTTGTGGGATAGACAGTCCAATTCGAACATTTGCAGGTATGAAGTAGCCATAGCAGGCTACAAAAATATTATTGACATGCGCCACGACAAAAAATGTTATCAAAAATATGTTTCCAAAACTGGCCCAACTGACCGCCGGCATCTTATTCCCTCGCTGATACCATATAAAGCTTGCGATGGTGGTCATAATAATGGCGTTAATACCTCCATTCTTGGCTGACATTACGCCAAAGTTCCCCAACACCGGGTGTTGCTGTCCACCCATGGCTTTCAATTCCGCTGGGCTCATCACAATAGTGTGTGGCGTAATAAAGACTAGGAGCCCGACGACAAGAATGAAGACGAAGTATTTAATATACTTTTGGAACCTCTCTCCTCCACTCATCCTCCCCAACGCCTGCCAGAGGTAATAGTTTGTGGTAAGAAAAAGGATTCCAATCATCGTGGCCTGAATAATAAACAACCATGCCAACAAACCACCCATTAACGTAATGCCCATTTGTTGCCTATAGGCATACACTTCCCGCATCAACCAATACCCGGCAAAAGGCAATGGAATTAAAAATGCGACACCCAACGACATGGCAATATAACCCATCCAATCATAATGGGCTCGCTCTTCATCGGTTCTGGCCGATAAAAATCGGTAGGCCGCATAAGCGGCCACCACGCCACCACCAAATGCCATATTCCCAAGAATCCTATGCACATTCAGAGGATTCCAGAGCGCAGAATGGATGACGTTCCAAATATTCCCAAGATATCGTCCCTGTTCATCAATGCCCGCAGGAGACATCATGAAGGCAATCCATGAATTGGCCAGGAACATCAACAGCGTACCGATCACATTCAGGACCACACAGATACTGAGATGTATCCATTTCATAATCCCTTCCGTCATCTTGTCCCATCCATAGTAATAAATGTAGAGGACCCCGCTCTCTGCCACAAACATAAATGCATAGATATGCATGACAGGACGAAAAATACTTGAAAGGTACCCGAAAAACGCCGGATACAAGGTGAGGAAGGTGAAGATGAGAATACCTCCGAGAATGGCTGTCAGAGAGTATGCCGTCAGACTGATCTTAATAAAGTCATGAGCCAACTGGTCATACTTTTTGGCCATGGCCTTATCCTTGGAGACAATCCCGGCAAACTCTACACACATACAAAAAATAGGAACGGCCAACACAAAACTTCCATAGTAGAGGTGCTGTTGATTTGCGACCCAAAGAAGCACGCGGCTTTCAAAATTGTACCGCGGATAAAACTGCGCAGTATCCTTCGTTCTTGGAGCAGGCGCACCAACCACAGGGCCTTCAACCTTGTAGTAAATATCTCGACCAATTTCAACTGGCTCTGCTTCGCCCTCCGCTTCGGCTCCCTGAGCAGCCACAACGTCAGCAGGAGGACCACCAGCCAATGCCGGAATGGCCATAAAAATAGGGAGGACCAACATACCTCCCATCGCAAAAAGACCTATAAACGCCAGGACTTTCTTCCTGACTTGCCCAGAATTGAGGCGACCCATGACCAACCTCCTTTTTCCTTTGAAAATGTTCAAAGAGCCAAAGTATGTGTGAAAATTTTCTATGCTATTCAATTCATTTCACCCAATCACTTAGCGAAGAATATAGAAGTAATCCAAGCCCTGCATGTCCATTAAATACCAATCGAGAAACTGAAAATACGCTACAGAAATCACCAACGAAATACCAATATAAATGATCTTTTTCATGCCAACTCCTCCTTAAAGACTATTCAGTTCCGAAATCAACAAGGACACTGAATGCCGGCAAGCCAATAAAAGAAATACAGACTTACAGAACAGGTGACATAGAATATCGCCTTGCCGACCTTAATTTCAACTGGATCTGTTCGCGCCATAATTTACCCCTAAAATACTTAAATGATTAACCTTAATTGATTACACTCTTGACACTTTTATTTACGATATGATACTCATCGTTCACTTTTTATTCATGAGGTTAAACGAATGCGAAATGATGCGAAATTATTCGATATTATAGTGTTGGCTGGGATGGTTGTCAATATTCTTTTGGCGGTATTTTTGATTCTGTACTACTTCAACTTCCTCTAATCTCACGTTTACGTTTTAGAATATTTGAACGCGGCATTATCAGTGTTTTTACCTAATTATGTTGCCGCACACCTGAAGCCAATCGTCTCATCCCGGAAGTTTGGGACCATAAAGCTCCTGCCTGTAATTCGTAAATCGATTCCGCGGCTGGTATACCCTGCTCCGCGAAGAGTTTTATATCCTCCACGATCGGCAAAATTTGTTTCACGAGGTTCATTCGGTGGCGCGACTTGCTCCTCATACCAATTGCTGACCCACTCCATCATATTTCCATACCCATCATAGATTCCAAAAGGGCTTCGGTCCAAAGGGAAAGAACCCACCGGCGCTGTGACCTCAAACCCATCCTCTCCACCACCCAGGTTCGCCTTGAAAATTCTTGGAGAATTTCCCCATGGCCAAAGCCGACCATCTATCCCCCGCATGGCTTTTTCCCATTCCGCCTCTGTGGGCAATCGCCTGCCTTTCCACTGACAATAAGCATCCGCATCATACCAGGACACATAGGCCACGGGTTGATTGGGGCCACGGAGCTGATCCAAACGCTTGGCATATCGCGACGGTGGACCAGGGTTACGATGCCCCGTTTGCTCAACAAATTCAAAATAATGGTGATTCGTCACTTCATACCGGCCAATCCAAAAACCATCCAATGGCACAATTCGCTCTGGACGCTCATTAAATCCACCTTGCGTGGTCCCCTGGATAAACTCTCCAGGAGGAATAAACACCATTTCTTCTTTGATGATGGGTTCAGGGGAATCAGAAGGAGAATGAGATCGGGTAGACTGAAGAGGTTTGGCCATCTCGGCAAGATCCGGATCAGGAGGTGGAGGATTAGTTCCTCGCAAGATTCCTGAAATCGGCATGCCCACCATGAACAAAATCACGGCAGCGAGAATAAGCTTTAATCGACCATCCATCGTACAAACAGTTGCCCATGCCCTTGGGGGCCATCAAACTTGAAATTGCTACGTGCCGGGGTACTCCGCCTTTGATGAAGGCTCGTAGGCATCAGCATCAAGCGCGCAACGGAAACCCATGGTGGCATCAGTCCTCCACAGCTTGGCGGCAAACCGTTTAGTCACTCGTGCGTTTAACTTCGAGTCACGCCATGTGCCGCCTCGAATCACTTTAAACTCTGAGGCCTCAGGCCCCGGGGGGTCTCGAAAGGGTGTGTTGTGATAATATTGGGGCTGATAGGAATCCGCGACCCATTCCGCCACATTCCCGGTCATATCATACACCCCATAGGGACTGCGCCCGACTTCATACGATCCAACAGGCGCGAGATACGGAAAACCATCTTCATCCCCATCGATATTGGAAAACGCATAACTAAACTCATTACCCCACGGATATATACGACGCCCTTCACCCCGAGCAGCTTTTTCCCATTCAGCTTCGGTTGGCAACCGCTTCCCCGCCCACCGGCAATAGCCAAACCCATCATTCCACCCAACGCCGACAACAGGAAAATCAGGATCAATGAGTTTTGAAATATCTTCTTCGAAGACCGGAAACGTGGGTTCCCCTCGCTTCGTCATTTTGACAAAACGATCGTATTCCGACTGCGTCACTTCCTTCAGATCAATAAAGAAAGCCTTTAAGTACACAGGATGGGCTGGAGCTTCATCAGGGTCTCCCTGATCGTGCCCCATTGTAAAGGGCCCTTCGGGGATCTCAACCATTTCACGCCCCTCATTTCCCATAACAGTACGATACATCGAAAAGTCTTGGACTTTCACGGGCTCGATTACCCGCGGCTTGGCTTTGTGCGATGCCCCGAGAAGTCGTTCCCGCTCAGCTTTCTCCTTGTACGTTTGATAGACCAACAAACCTATCATCAGGATAAACGAGCCAAAGACAAAGATGATAGAGCCAATCAGAACACCACGATTTTCCATAACACCACGATTTTCCATAATCCCTCAACATCTATTCGCTTCGTTACCCCAATGACCCGAAAAAGTCTGTCTTTCGGTTTTGTCAGGATGCGGTACGATCCGATACCGGAACAGCCTTGACCGGTTTCGGAAAAAACATATCGAGAAGCATGGAGATCCACGTTCCCAGAAATCCTCCCATAGCGGCCCCTGACCCTGCACCAATAGTAATATTGTGAGAACCGGCCACTAGCCACGCCAGCGCCCCGCCTAACACCGCACCAACCAGAATGCCCATAAAAAACAGTCGCCCGCCAATCAGGCCAATGCCAAACCCTAACGCCAACCCCAAGCCAATTGCGATATAAAAAAACACCCCACCCATCAACAGACCAATGAGCACCCCCACAGTACCCATGACGCAGAGGCCAAATACGACATCAATAATTTTTTCTTTTGAGATACAGGCCTCCGATTAGTCTACATTTTTCAACAAGGGGAATGTTGAAAAAAGCCGCCAACGGCGTTCTCACCCTTTTGCCGTGCTCACGTACTGAGA
>CAYMQW010000122.1:0-6732 GCA_964392595.1 uncultured Nitrospiraceae bacterium | reverse complement strand
AGGTTGTACTCAATCACCTCAAGAATGTCGGTCTCATCCTCTATCACCATTATCTTCTCGCGCACAATCAGCCCTCTCTTTCCCCAGGACTTTCTGGGAAGCGCGGATAGTAAAGCATCATTATTCGCTTCGCGTTTCGCCGAGGGGGAATCGTGGCGTTCGCCCCGCGCTTGACCAATTGATTCAGAGCAGGTTCATGATATTGCACATCAAGTAAAAGAAACGCTCAAAGCACAGTTTGAGGGAGTAGAGGATGTGGTTGTCCATTTGGAACCTGAAGGTCATCACCACGAAGAGCGCGCAAAATAGTTTGGACCTCAAACTGAATGCTTGGAGGAGTCCCAAACTGGAAGGGAAACAATAAACATGGCCCCCTCCTCTGGCTCACTTTCAACCAGGATGGTTCCTTCATGTTCTTGAATGATTCCATGAACCACGGTCAGCCCTAGACCAGTGCCTTCTCCAACTTCCTTGGTCGTAAAAAAAGGAGTGAACAGTTTCGGAATGTGTTCTTGAGGTATGCCACATCCCGTATCGGTGATGGTGAATGTGACCTGCTTTCTGTGTGATTCAAGTTTCACCCCGAGTGTCCCACCGTTGGGCATGACATGAATAGCATTCATGATGAGATTCAATACCACTTGTCCCATTTGATCCCGGTCAGCAAAGACCCTAGGACATTTCGAATCGAGAACCAACTCAAGTTTTATTCCCCTTCTTTCCAGTCGTTCCTGAACGACATCCACCATTTCGTGAATCACAGTGCCCAACACGAGAGGACAGCGATCAATGGGACGTCTTCGAGCAAAACTGAGCAATTGATTCATGATTCTGGTGATGCGCTCCACTTGAGTCACGATGGTTGCCAAACCCTTTTTTGTCGATTCATCGGAGGTCTTGCGCATCAGGTATTCAGCCCGGCCCAAAATCACATTCATCGGGGTTCCGATTTCGTGTGCCATCCCGGAAGCTAAGGTCCCCATTTCGGCAAGTCGTTCAGTTTGGCTAAGCTGAGCTTCTAATCGTTTCCTTTCAGTGACATCTTTGAATGTCACCACCGCACCTTTCAACTCACCATTCTCAACAATAGGGGTACTTGTGTAATCCACGGGAAAGCTGGTTCCATCCTTTCGCCAAAACACATCATCCACCACGTGATGCAACACGCCATCCATGAACGTTCGACAAATCGGGCATTCCTCGCGTGAAAAGAATGTCCCATCTGGTTTGGTGTGGTGGATCAAAGTATGTTGCGGTTGCCCAATCAATTCATGGGATTCCCACCCAAGCATTTCAAGTGCAACCGGATTCACAAAGGTCGTATTGCCCTGAAGATCCAGACCGTAAATCCCTTCACCAGCAGCATGTAACAGCAGCTCGCTCTGGTGCTTCAAATGACGGAGGGTTTCCTCAGCCTTCTGACGTTCGGTAATGTCTCGGAGAATAACGGTAAAGAGTTTCTTATTCCCAACGTCCACCTGAGAAATGGATGCTTCAAGAGGAAACTCTTCCCCGGAGGATCGAAGCCCAAAGATCAACCCTAAGGATCCCATACGCCGATTGGTCGCATTCGTGTTCCCAAATGTTTGGATATGGTCTTTATGATTATGCCGATAACGTTCGGGAAGAAATTGTTCAAGGGACTGGCCCATGACGTGTTGTCCTGAGCAAGCAAACATTTTTTCCGCTGCCGAGTTAATGAGAACAATCCGTTGATCTTCATCGATCGTCATGATCCCATCCATCGCGGAATGAATGATACCAGCCATTTGAATCTCCATAGCCTGTAACCCTTCCCGGGTTTGGCTATGGATGGTTTCAATAGCACGAAGCTCGGCAATTTCTTGTCGAAGGGTTTCTAATTCCTCGAGGAGTTTGTCTTTTGAGGATTCACTATTCATTGATTGTCACGATTCATCCTCCCTTACGATTGAGCCTTCTCCATTTCTCCCAATTTCCGATAGAGCGTCTTTCGGTCAATGCCTAAAATTTGTGCTGCTCGATACTTATTGCCACCAGTTGTCTCTAACATTCGCTTGATATACCCTCGCTCTAGTTCTTCTAAAGGCAATAAACGCTCAATCCCATCCTCAATCAGTTGCCGCTCTCCCTTGACCTCTCGTATTCCAGCAGGTAAGTCCTGCGTGGTCACTCTCTCACCTTGAGTCAGTGTCACCGCTCGCTCAATCACATTTTCCAATTCTCGAACATTGCCGGGCCACTCATAGTCCATCAACAATCCCAGCGCGGACTCCGCAATGCCTTTGATCGATTTTTCTCTCCCCGCAGCGGATTTTTGCAGTAACATTTCGCACAGCAGGGGGATGTCCTCCTTACGGTCACGTAATGGCGGAAGACTAATTTCAATCACATTTAAACGATAGTATAAATCCTCCCGAAATCGCTTGGCTTTCACTTCCTCTGTCAAGTGAAGATTGGTGGCAGCAATGATTCGAACATCAACGGGAATAGAACGAGTCGCTCCCACTCGTCGAATTTCCCGCTCCTGGACCGCTCGTAACAGCTTCGCTTGTAGCATCATTGGCATTTCACTAATTTCATCCAAGAGTAACGTCCCCTTGTGGGCTTCTTCAAAGAGTCCCCGCTTATCTGTTTTGGCATCGGTAAAAGACCCTTTCATATGGCCAAACAACTCACTCTCTAACAGTTGTTCGGGAATTGCCGCACAATTGACTGGAACAAACGGGGCACCCTTTCGGCTACTGTTAAAATGAAGGGCCTTCGCCACCAATTCTTTGCCTGTTCCGCTTTCGCCAGTGATGAGAATATTCGTTTGGGAATCAGCGACCCGACGAATGAGATCAAATACCGCACGCATGGGTTTGCTCTTCCCGAGAATCTGGTCAAAGGCATACTCGCGTGTGACCTGTTTCCGTAGCTGCGCCACTTCTTGTCGGAGGGAAGCCTCTCGTATGGCCTTCTCAATCGTCACCAACAATTCATCTGTCTTAATAGGTTTCGTGAGATAATCAAACGCCCCCTGCTTCATCCCATCAACGGCCGACTCCACTGTCCCAAACGCCGTCATAATGATGACGTTACAGGCAGGATGGTGCCGGACAATTTCGTGCAAGAGCTCGGATCCATCCATCCCTTTCATCCGAAGATCAGTCAAGACAACAAGAAACTCTTCACTTTCAAGATGTTCAAGAGCTTCTCTGCCCTCTTTGGCAACGGCTACATGAAAGCTATTGTCCTCTAGAATATCCTTCATCAGGTCTCGCATTCCGGGATCGTCATCAACAATTAAAACTGAATTACTATTAGGCAGCATGGCTCACCTTCCTTATTTGCTTCATTTAATATAATCAATTTGTCTGGATTTGTGTGGAAAATATGGACACACATAAATTTTTGAAACGTCCCAAAATTCCACATTATGCATTTTTTCACTATTAGGCCTTCCTCAATTCCTCTTTGAATATCCACAGGAAATTTCTATGATGACGGAGCCCTTGAAAAGATGGCATTCCTCTTGCTGCTATGAGTTTATAATTGCTTGGAAAAATAGGACCTGTTACAAAAAGGTGAGACCTCATGAAAGTCCTTGTAGCCATAGATGGATCAACCCAGACATCATACACTATCCAAGCTCTTGCACATTTTGGGCCGCTTGAGAAGGTCACCCTGGTTCATGCCCTTCCACTGCCAAACCTCGATCATCCGATGATTACCCCTGAAATGCGTGATCAGGCGATTAAGGAAGTTGAAGACCAACTTAGGCCTGAAGGGAAGGCTCTCCTGGATAAAACAGTTGCCTCCCTTCCAAGTGGAATTAGAACGGTTCACCGTATTCACCAAACCGGCTCACCCTCAACCGTCATATTGGATACGGCTGAATCAGTAAAACCCGACCTTATTCTTATTGGCGCACGAGGCCTTGGCCCCATTAAGGAACTGGTCCTGGGTAGTGTCTCCCACCGCGTGTTGTTACATGCGCCTTGCTCGACTCTGATCATGAAAACACCCCTCGCCCCTCTCCAGCATATCTTGATTCCTATAGAAGGGATGGAGGATGCGGAACGGCTCCTGAGTTTTCTCTTTTCAATGTCTTTTCCCACACCGCCTCGAATCACGGTCATGTCCGTTTGGCCGCAACCTCAACTTCCGTGGCCGATGACCTTAGGACAAAACAAATTGCTGGAAGAACGCGCACTGGATCATGTACGTGAAATGGCCGCAGAGGTTGCCACGCGAGTGAAGGACAAGAACTTTACCAGCCAGGCCACTGTAGGATTGGGGGACCCGGCATTTTCCATTCTGGAGCAAGCGAAACTCCTGAGACCTGATTTGATTATGGTTGGATCACACGGACGGAAGAGCATGTTGCGCTTTTTGCTCGGAAGTGTGTCGCACACCCTGGTTCACCATTCCCCGTATCCTGTGTTGGTCGTCCGTAAGGGTCTGCCGGTAGAGTCCGATGAATGATTCGCCCTTCATGCCTTCAGAGGGAAAATCCCCTTCCTATCTGCGAGCTGATCAAGATCCTGAATTTCTGTCACGCGACGAGTTGCGCGCAGTTCGCCTCCAATTGGAATGGTTCAAATCAGAACTCGTTCAACAGGACGAGGGAATCCACTCCACGATTGTGGTGTTTGGAAGCGCGCGAGTGCCGGATCCCGAAACCGCCCAACAAAACCTTATCCAGGCTAAGGCGGCTCTCTCTCAAGACTCTGAAAACCCAGACTGCCAACAAGCTGCGACCATTGCTCAAAACAAGTTGAACCTCTCCCACTATTACCCCGAAGCGAGAGAATTCGGGCGACTGGTCTCCGCTACCTGTCAGGTGGATGGGAAATGTGACTTTGTCGTCGTGACTGGTGGCGGTCCCGGGATCATGGAAGCGGCCAATCGAGGCGCCCATGATGTGGGAGCGAAATCCATCGGGCTCAATATTTCTCTGCCCCATGAGCAGGAGCCAAATCCGTACATCAGTCCGAATCTCACATTTCAATTCCGATATTTTGCCCTCCGCAAAATGCATTTTTTGTTACGCGCAAAAGCCCTCGTGGCCTTCCCTGGTGGATTTGGAACGCTCGACGAATTATTCGAAACGTTGACGCTTCTTCAAACAGGAAAGGTGAAAGGCCTGAGTGTCATTTTGATAGGGAAAGCCTTCTGGGAACAGCTGATCAATTGGAACTTTCTGGTTGAAAGCGGTTTGATCAGCAAACAGGATCTGAACTTATTCCATTATGCGGAAACAGCGCAGGAAGCGTGGGATCTCATACTCCGAAACCATCACGATTCGAATAGCTGATGGACATTACATTTCATGGCGCTGCAAAGTCTGTCACTGGAAGTCGTCATGAGTTGCGATTTAGGGAGACTCGAATACTCTTGGACTGTGGGCTCTTTCAAGGGCGACGTCAGGAATCCAACCGACTCAATAGACATCTCGGCTTGACCCCAAATCAATACAAGCGATTCTCCTTTCGTATGCCCCTATCGACCATTCCGGCGCACTCCCTGTTATGTCTCAAGGTCAATTCTCTGGAACGGTCTATATGACCGGAGCCACTCAAGGATTGCTCGAATCCTGTTGGAAGATTCAGCACGGATCCAAAAGGCCGACTGCTCGTATCTCAGCAAGAAAGAGCGCGGCTGGGGGAAACAAGGTTTCCTGCCCCTCTATTCCCATAAAGATGTTTTAGCCATCACTTGCCGGTTTCAATCAAAGAGGTATGACAAGATTTTTCAGATCTCTCCGCGAATTAAAGCTAAATTCACCGATGTGGGACATATCTTAGGATCAACCTCCATATGGCTGAAGTATACTCACCACGGGAAATCCATATCGGTTCTGTTCACGGGAGATTTAGGGCGGTTCAATATGCCCATTCTGAAAGACTCTCAACCTCCACCACCCTGTGATGTCTTAATTATTGAGTCGACCTATGGCGATCGAACGCATGATGAACACATCAAATCCATGCGGACGAAAGCCAAAGAAGTGATCAAACATGCCTTGGAACATAAAAGTAAGATTATCCGTCCACGCCTTCGCCGTGGGCCGAACCCAAGAGATCGTCATGCAAATTAAAAAGCTTGTTCACGAAGGCCGTGTTCAACCATCACCCATTTATATCGATTCTCCCTTAGCCTCCAAAGCCACTGATATTTTTCGCCGTCATCCGGAATGTTTTGATGAGAAAACCTATCGCACTTTTACGTCACAGGACGATCCTTTTGCTGCACGAAACATTTGATACGTCTCCACCGTTCAAGAAAGCCAAGCGTTAAATAGGCAACGTGGGCCTTGTGTGATTATCTCAGCTTCAGGAGTGTGCGAGGGCGGACGAGTTCTTCATCACCTCAAACATGCCATCAGGACGAGGCCAACATCATTGCCATGGTGGGATTCCAAGCAGAACATACCTTGGGGCGAAAATTGATCGAAGAGTGGGATACCGTCCCGATCTTTGGAGTCCCGACCCCAAGGCGGGCCAAAGTGGTTCGGTTCAATGGGTTATCGGCCCACGCAGATCGAAACGACTTACTCGCCTACATCCGGGCGCTCACTCCCACTCCCCGAAAGATTTTTGTGGTGCATGGGGAAGAGCGTCAGTCATTTCCACTTGAAACCGCCCTCCGATCTGACTATCCAGGAGTGGACATTGTAGTCCCCAACACTGGATCAACGTTCGAAATTTGGCATTGTTAAATTAGTATAGATATTGCTATCCTCTCCCCTCACACTCTGAAGGAGGA
>CAYMQW010000121.1:0-6746 GCA_964392595.1 uncultured Nitrospiraceae bacterium | reverse complement strand
TCCTTTTGCCGAAACAAAAGGGACTCGTCGGCGGGGGCGAAACCCCGCTTCTAAAAAATCCGTTTTGTTTGGAAGAAGAAAAAGCTGAGATCACACAGCATGAGTGAAGAATCCTTCGTCCACTCATGCCAATTGATTAGTATAAGGCTTGATGCTAAGCCAACTGAGGTGTAAGCCCTAACTCTTTTGCCACCGGCTCCAACGCCTGAATAACCTTTTGATGATACGCCCCATTGGTCGCCACCAACCCATGGGTATTCTTTAATTGCGTAAGCCCATAATGCAGCTGCTCACCAAAAACATTAGTGAACCGTCCACCCGCTGCCCGAAGAATAGCTTCAGGCCCGCAAGCATCCCAAAGCTTGGTATAAGGCCCCGGCTCCATATAGACATCCGCGAGGCCTCGGGCGATAAGCCCGATTTTCAAGCCGACACTGCCTGAAGGAAGTTCTTTTCCCACCCCGAGGTCTTGGCCAATTTTCTCCAACAGAGGATTGCGATGCGAGCGCGAAACTGTCAGCGTAATTGAAGCCGACGGCTCTGGTGACGTAACGGCTAAACGCGTCCGTTCGCCCTTTACTTCCATCCAGGCTTTCTGATCCACGACTCCGGCATACAGCCTGTCTTCATCTGGCCGATAGACTACCCCAAGCTTGGCTTGTCCATTGACGGCTAACCCGATCATCACGGAAAATTCCCCATTTTTGGCAATAAACTCCTTGGTGCCATCCACGGGATCGACATACCAAATCCGATTGCCCGTTTGGGTGTCATCGGGTCTTTCGCTTTCTTCAGCAACAATGATATCGTCAGGAAAGGCTTGTTGAAGCCCTTTGACAATAAGATCATTCCCACGTGTATCGGCATCGGTCACGGGATCGTTTTTCCCTTTATAGGCCACGGAGAAATCCGTGGCATACACTTCCATGATGGCAGCTCCGGCTTTTCTCGCTAATTCCACGGCAACAGTCAGTTCTCGCGCAAAATCTGTCATTCTTCACCCTCTATTTTTCAAGTTAATGTTGTTTGAAATTTCGTCAGGAAAGGGAAGGAAATTAAGCAAAACCAATGATTTAAAAGGCAAAATGACCTTGAATTTTTTCAATGACTACCCAGAATGGGAAGGGGCTGTTGAAAATGGTTGTCCAGTCCTGTCCTGAGCTTGCCGAAAGAAAGGCCGCAAGCCCTTTGGCGAACGGAGCGTACAAGCAGTACGTGAGCACGGCAAAGGACTGAGAACGCCGCTGGAGACCTTTTTCGGCAGCGCCTTAGGTGGTTTTGGGAATTGACCGGACCGAAACCCCTTCAAGAGTTTCTTCAAACCATCGGCTCACGTGGGGATGACAGGTGAACACAAGCACTTGATGCGTCACCGCAATCTGGCCCAACACCGCTATGGTGGCCTTGGCCCGCTCCGGATCAAAGTTGACTAAAATATCATCAATGACTAACGGCAGGGGACCGGCATGATTGGCATACTCACAGATAAACGCGAGCCGCATGGCCAAATATAATTGTTCAGCTGTCCCACGACTTAAAATATCAGTTGGCGAGGAGGTGCCGTCATCCGCTTCGACTTCTAATCGCATTTCTCCCAACGGCACTTTCACGCGCACGTATCGGCCTCCCGTCATGGAGGCAAAAAATTTCGAGGCTTCACGCAGCACGGCGGGCTGTCGCTCCCGCTCATACACTTGACGGGCTTGATCCAACAAGTGCTGGCAGACGGCGCGAACAGCCCATCGATTCGCATGTTGCTTCAATTGAGTCAACAACTCCTGGCGTTCCAACATCACGAATGACAATCGTTCATTGCGTTCGAGATCCTGAAGCCGTTGCTCCACGCGGCCCTTCTCTTGCAGCTTTCTTGTCAGCACCTCGACTAACCGTTGTTGACCTTCTCGCTTGGCTTCACTCCACTCCCGTTCTAACTCAGCTCGCGATTTGTTGGATAGAATGCTTTCCATGTCCTGATAGCGCTCCGCGGATCCGGCATGGACCTTGAGGGCAAATTCCAATTGCCGTTGCTGTCGCTCCAGTTCCACCTGACGAGTATAGAGCCCTGCGCGCTGCCGAAACGTCTCATTATCCGTCGCTCCCCCGGCCTGGAGTAACGCCTGAAGCTGATCCCAATGTCGCACTTTTTCCGACTCCGCAGCTTCCACCTCCACCTGTCGCTCGGCAATGAGCTCGGTCAGCCGAGCCAATTCCTGCTGACTGGCCAGACTCTGTTCCAACGATTTCCGAAGGGCCGTCAAGGCGGCGGGAGACTGTTCAACCTCCACAACATCCCAGCCACATTGCTCCAACACCCGATTCAATTCAATGGCCGTTTCTTCCACGAAATGCTTCACTCGTTGACATTCTCCCGTCACATCCCGCCATTCCCGTAATTGCCCTTGAGCCCGTTCGGCTCCGGCAATGACTTCGAGGGCACCATCCGGCGTTAAATCCTCCGGAAGTCCGAGACTCGTCAAAAATTCCTCCCAAGCCTGTTGGGCACTATCTTGGGTGGCCTCAGCTTCTTGACAAATTTTTAATACCGGCTCGCCTGTTTCGAGTAAACTCACTAACGCTTCTTCCTCATCCTTGATACGCACATTGATATCCTCTCGACGCTCCGACAACCGGCGCTCGGCTTCAAGCGCGCGCCGTGCGGATTCTGTATCATCAAGGGAAGTAAGGTCTAATCCCAAAACGTCTTGACTCAATCGAGTCATATCTTCGATAAGAGTCCGTTCTTCCAATTCTGCCCGCCTGGCTTCTCCCTGAAGTTCCTCACTCTGCTGCATCACCGTCTGAATCAGGTCTTGCAATTCACTGACTCGGGCACGGCGTTGCACTCCAACTTCGTGCCGCCACCAGGACAGCAACCCAATCGCCAACAGTCCGGCCGTCGCTGATACGATAGTCAAAGACCACTCCTGCTGGACTCCTGCATAGCCTCCTAATCCAACGAACACCACACTGACGCCGATCAGAGCCCACCACGATCGATCACGGCGTGCGTCCACGAACGCCAATTCATTGGTAATTGTCTGAACTTGCTCATCGAGGACAGTAGTTTGTATCTGTAGATCTTGGCGATGTTGTTGGGTTAATTCTCGCTGGTGCTGAAATTGGACCCATTGGCCAATGGCTCGCTCCCGTTCATCCAGCGAAGCACGCGGGAGACTTTCTGGGGTCGTCAGTTGTTCTAATTTTTCCTGAAGCCGATCGAGCTCTCCGTCCTTTTCTTTCTTTAGCCGTTCGGCATTTTGGTGGGCACGATGAGCTTCGAGCACTTCCTGCCGACACGCTTCGAGTCGATCACGTAATCCCCGTACTCGCTCACGGATAGGGATAGACGCTTCAAATCGATCCAACCGGGAATCATCCCACACCGGTCCCAGGCGACCCAACATTTCATCCAGCACTGTTCGCCTGACCGCCACACGTGACCGGAGGTCATTGAACGCCTCAAGCGCGCCCTTGTAATGACCCCGGAGATCTTCTAAGACTTCAATATCGTTTTGGTGTTTGAGAATCCGAGTGTCAGGACGCAGGTTGACTCGTCGTTCCACAGCCTTTCGAATGGTCGATCGTATTTCATCGAGTCGCGTTTCCACACTTCCCAAAGCCCGTTCTACTTGTTCGAGGCGTTCGACCCCGCCAGCAGGAAAACTATCAATGGTCGGAATGTCTTGAAATTCCTGACGCACGACTTGGAGCTGTTCCCAATCCGTCCTGGCTTTCACCAGAGATTCCGACCAATCACAGCGGGTCTTGGTCTCTTCTAGCTCTTTCTGATCTTCAGGAATTTCTTGATCGAGGACCATCAACCGATTTCGAAGGGTGTCATATTCATCAGGCAACGCTTGCAATTCACGAATGGAGGCCTGCGACTCCTCCAACCCTTGGAGCAGTTGGTTCATGAGCGGCTTGCGGCCTCCCGGCTTGAACAGCTGAGCCTGTTCGGCCTCCAGCCCACTTTGGACGATAGTAAGGGGGGTCAAACCCGTCCCCATGCCTACGGTATAAATATGTTGGCTGACCTCTTCGGCCTGAAGAGTATCTAATCGCTCAAGCTCCCCAATGCCAAAGGCAAAAACATTTTGATATAGCAGTTTTGAGGTCCCGTACAACAGCTCATGGAGAAGGACTTCATCGGGACGAGGCGTTACCGATTCGGAAATGGTTTGTTGGAAGGGAAACGTCGCGGATACTTTTACCCGTCCTCGGGCGCTGGAATCAATCCGTTCGATGCGAAATCGCCGGCCATCATCGGTTTCGACCACCAGGGCTCCACCATGGCGACCCCCTCGGGCGGGTTCATACCGGTTTGCACCATTGCGGCGCCCCTCAAAACCAAAAAGGACGGCTCGAATAAATGCCATGAGCGTCGTTTTGCCCGCTTCATTGTGTCCCTCAAATATGGTCACCTTAGGATCCACATCAGTAACCATGACTTCCCGAAATACCCCAAACCCATCAATGGCCATTTCCGCAATGCGCATGAAGTTACTCGTCTCCCGTCAATAAACGATCGATTCCAAGATGCTGCGCAGCCTGTACCCATTCCCGCAATTGTTCGTCCGACGGCTCACCCAGATGGCGATAGACTCTTGGATCCTCAAATAAGGGCTCAATCACTTGACGCAATTCTTGCAAACGAGTTTCATCACCGACTTCCGCGAACCGAAGAAAATCTCCTAAAAGATTCTCTTCTTGGCGTAGAGCCTCAATATCGACCTCTCGCCCTGTCCGATCAACGATGGATTCGGACCAGACAAATTGGGAGCCCATTCCGTATTTTTCCCGAAGGGTCACGAGAAGATCTTCGAGACGTCCCGGTTTTATCAGCTCCCGATGTAATACTCCTCGCCCTTGGAATCGCCACCTGACGATCGCCCCTCGGCCTTCGAATTGTTGACGCAATGCGTGGACGCGTTGATCCATCCGTCCCAATAATTCATCGAAATCTTCTAGTCCTTCAATGGTCAGTCGTTCATCGTACCAACGCACCACGTCTACTGGGACAAATTCAGGGTGGGCGCAACCTTGCGAATCGACTTCTACAAGGTAACAGCCACGCGGTCCGGTTTCACGCACATGTCGTCCTTGCGTATTGCCAGGATAGATAATCAGGGGATCTTGCTCTCGAAGAATACGATGGGTGTGGACATGTCCCAAGGCCCAGTAATTCATTCCGGCGTGCACGAGATCATCCACCTGACAGGGAGCATAATTCCCGTGATTTGGATCGTTACCCACATTCGTGTGCAGAAGGCCGATCGACCAGGGTGCATCAGGCTCTTTCTGAAACTGCTGGGCGAGATTGGCTGTGACTTTTTCCATGCCGTAACTCACCCCATAAATTTTGGCGATTTCGACACCGCGGACAACCACTGGCTTGGCTGCGACTTCTTTGGCAGCAAATACGTACACATTATCGGGCCAGGAAAAACTTCCACTCCATCCGGTTAAGGGATCATGATTTCCATGGCACACAAAAACGTGGATGTGGTGTTCGGCCAATCGTTCGAATCCATGTCGCAATCGGGTTAACGCTCGCAAGCTCCGATCGGATGCATCATGAATGTCTCCCGCGATGAGTAAAAAATTCACTGCACGGTTGATGCAGAGATCAATGATCCCTTCGAATGCTTGAAACGTCGCTTCCCGCAAGACAGACTGAAGCCCTGGAGCAACTTCGGACAAACCCTGGAACGGGCTATCCAAATGCAAGTCTGCCGTATGAACGAATTGAAATGCTGGCATGATTACAACCAACGACTACATGTAGTTTGGGTGAAATGAGGAAAGTTCTTAATGGATCGAGGCATTATTGACTCCCTTCATCCGTGAAGGAATCGTGCGCTATTGAAAAGGAAGATTCGCTTAGATTTATTCTTCCTAAGAAGCACCCTTGAGAAGTTGCCTGCCTGCCACCATGAGATCCTGCAATCGTTTTTGGGTAGAGGCCTCCCCGTAACATCGAACCAGAGGCTCAGTTCCCGACGGTCTGAGTAAAAACCAGCTGCCATCTACCAATTGAAGTTTACATCCGTCCAGTCGATTGACGGATTGGACTCGTTGTTCCGCAAAAATTTCCGGTGGATTGTCTTGCACCTTGGTCAAATTTTCTTGCATGGCCTCGGTTAATGTGACATCCTCGCGCTTGGTGTACAAAGGGCCTACCCGATGAATGAGGTCTTTCAGTAATTCCTTTATTCCCTTTCCCGTTTTGGCAACCATCTCCGATACGAGCAGACAAGCCAGAATGCCATCTTTCTCCGGTACATGCCCTGTTATTGACATTCCCGCGCTTTCCTCTCCTCCCATCATGACTTCGCCTTTGGCCAACAACTCCCCAATGTACTTAAATCCAACTGGAGTTTCCTTAGTGGCGAGTCCATGCAACGCTGCAACCCGATCAATTTGATGTGTTGTTGCTACCGACCGTGCCACACTTCCGTGCCACTGCCGCGTGGACGCAAGATAATCCACCATGAGGGGAAGAACCTGATTCGCTTCAAGGAATACTCCATCCTGATCAATGATACCAAAACGATCTGCATCCCCATCTGTGGCTAAACCCAAATGGGCCTGCTCCCTTTTGACTGTTTCTTGTAATTCCAACGTTGTGGTCGGGGTCGGTTCAGGACGAAGGCCACCAAAATAGGGATCTCGCCAATGATGCAGGACCGCCATTTTGGCTCCCGCTTTTCGAAGAAAATCATCAAGGTATCCTCGCGAGGTCCCAT